>NZ_JASJXG010000009.1:0-132136 GCF_035018765.1 Variovorax sp. RTB1 | reverse complement strand
CGTCAGCGGCAGGCATGGGCGGCGGGGGCGACAGTTCGGGTGGCGGCGCTGGCTATTACGGCGGCGGTGGCGGCTCTGCCACCAACCGGTGCGACGACACGGCGGGCGGCTGGGGCTCGAGCTTCCTGTCGGCCTACATCCTCGGCGGTTCCGGTTCTTTCGCCACCGCCCCTTGGGTGCAAGCGCCGAGTAGCGGCGGGGCCCCCAATAGCGGCGACACCTATTACGGTGGTGCCGCAGCGCAGCCCACGGCGGTAGGCAATGGGTCTGGCGCTCAGGGGGGCAACGGTCGCGTGGTGGTGCAATGGAATGCGCCACTGGTCAAGATGGTCAAGACAACGACGGCCGGCAGCACGGGCACCAACGCCTTCAATTTCACCCACGCTGGCCTCACGACCACGGCCGGGGTCGCAGCCGGTACCACCGCCATCAGCGTCGTCGATGCCGCGACCGTGATCGGTGCGCAACGCATGGGCACCTTGAACACCAGCCAGAGCGTGGCCGAGTCGACCATTCCCGCCAGCTTTTTCGTGACCGGCATCGTTTGCAACGACGCCAATACGGCGATCACTGGCAACACCAATCCGGTCGCGCAAAGCGGGGTGGCGGACGTCACCAGCATCAGCATCCCGGCGGCCGCCATGCGCAACGGGGCGGACATCAGCTGTACTTTCGTCAACGCACAGCGCACCCTGACCAAGGCCTTCGCGACACCGTCGATCGTGCCGGGCGGCAGCACCACCCTGACGTTCACGTTGACCAATCCCGCCAACGGAGCGGCCACGACGGCAAGCTTTACCGACACCCTGCCGTCGAGCCTGCGCATTGCGGCCGTGCCTGCCATCGGGGGAACCTGCACCAACGCCAGTACGGCAACGGCCGCAGCGGCGGGCGGTACGGCCATCACGGTCACGAATGCGGCCGTTCCTGCGGGAACGAGCAGTTGCACGGTGACGGTCGCCGTGACCAATCTCGCAGGTGCCACCAATGCCAGTTGCAGCACCAATCCCGCCGCATTCACAAATACCACTACCAACGTCACCGGTCTCTCGGCCAACTTCTTCAACGGCGTCACGGCCCAGTGCCTCATGGTGGCGCCTGCGCCCACTGTCAAGCTGGCCAAGACGACCACGAACGGCACGGGCAGCAACAGCTTTGGGTACACGTTGTCCGGCCTAGGCAACACCAGCGACACCGTGGTGGTAACGGGCGCAGCGACGGTGGCCTCTGGTACCACGCAGGTCGGCTCCGTCGGCACGGCCGTCACGATGCAGGAGTCGAGCGTGCCCACGGGCTGGCCGACCAACCCGACCGGTGTGAGCTGCCTCGACGCCAATACCGCGGCCAGCGGCAACACCACGACCAACCTGGCCACGCTGAGCGGCAACACGGCCAGCCTGCCCGCCACGGCCATGCGCGGCAGTGCAGTGATTACCTGCACCTTCACCAACACGGCCCGGCCCGATATGTCGGTGACGAAGGCCGACGGCGTGAGCAGCGTCATGACCGGCGCGAGCACAGCCTATGTGGTCACAGTGACCAACAGCGGAGCGGTGGCGTCCACCGTCGCGCTGGTCGACCCGGTTGCAACGGGCTTGAACAAGACGACAGTCGCCTGCGGTGCCGTGCCAGGCGTATGCACCACACCGCCCTCGGTCGCAGCCTTGCAGGCCGGCTTCACCACGCCCAGCATTCCGGCTGGCGGCAGCTACCAGCTGACGGTCAACGCCACGGTCACGGCGGCCGTGGGCGCCTCGGTCAGCAACGTCGCCACTGCCACGGTGGCAACCAATACCGGCAGCAGCTGTGCGGCAACCGGCGGCACATTCAACGCCGGCACCGACGCGTGCTCGGCCACGGACACCGACGTCGTGGCGGCCGCGCCAACGGTCACGCTGGCCAAGAACTCGGTCGGCGGCACCGGCTCGTTCGCCTTCACCCTGGTCGGCGTCAGCAATACCAGCGACAGCATCACGACCGTGACGTCAGGCGCCACGGCGACCTCCGCCGCCAACCACACCGGCACGGTGGGCGCAGCGGCAAGCGCCACTGAAACAGCCGTTGCGAGCTACACCACCAGCACCAGCTGCGTGGACGGCAACAGCGCCGTTACCGGCAACACGGTAGCAATCAGTTCGACCAACACGACCGCGACGATTCCCGCAGCCAACATGCGCGCCGGTGCGTCCTATACCTGCACCTTCACCAACACCGCATCGCCCAGCCCCCGGGTGCAGATCGTCAAGACAACAGTGAGCGGCACGGGCAGCAACGTCTTCAGCTTCGCGCTGGGCGGACTGAGCCAGCCCGGCGACAACATCACGGTGGTGGGCGCCGGCACGGTCAGCGGTGCGGCGACGATCACCGGCACGGCGGCCACGGCGGTGAGCATGGCTGAAACCCCGCCCGCCGGCTGGCCAGCCAACCCGGTCAGCGCCAGCTGCGTCGATTCGCAGACCGCCACGAGCGGCAACCCGAGCGGGCCGCTAGGTACGCTGTCCGGCAATGTGCTGAGCATTCCGGCGGCCAACATGGTCAACGGCGCGGCGTTCAGCTGCACCTTCATCAACGCCTTCGGCTTCAGCATCACGGGCCGCGTCTTCACCGACAACGGCGTGGGCAGCGGGATGCCGAACGACGGGGTCATGAACGGCAGCGAAGCGGGCATGGCCGGCGTAATCGTCAGGCTGACCAACTGTTCCGGCACGGTGTATGCGCAGGGTCTCACGAGCGGAAGTGGCAGCTACGCCTTGATCGTGCCCGGCAGCGTCGCAGCCGGGGCGCCACTGTGCGTGGAAGAAACCAACCCGGGCGTGCGCGTTTCCACCGGCGCTTCGGTCAGCACCACGGCCTTGCCCTCAGGCTTCGCCGTGACGGTCGGCGGCACCAGCTACAGCTACGCGCGCACCGGCGCGCCCGACCGCATCGCCTTCGCATTTAACGGCGTCGGGCACAGTGGACTGAACTTCGGAGACGTCGACGCCAATACGTTTGCTGCCGATGGTGTCAAGACCGGTCTGCCCGGCAACACGGTGGTCTATGCCCACACCTTTACTGCGCAGACCGGCGGCGTGGTGAGTTTCTCGATTGCGTCGTCGGTGACGACCCCGGCCCTCAATGGCTGGAACGAGAAGGTTCTTAACGATGTTGGTTGCACCGGCACGCTGCAAGCAGGCGCTGCAGTGTTGTACCCGCCAGCGGCGCCGACGACAGTGGTGGCAGGCCAGCAGGTCTGCATCGTGATGCAGGAGTTCATCCCGGCGACGGCGCAGAGCGGCTACATCGATACCGTCACGGTGCAGGCAGGCTTCGCCTTCACCAACGCCGCCCCAGCGCTGTCGGCCAGTTACCAGGTGACGGATGTGACCAAGGTCAGCAGCGCCGCGCTCGATCTTAAAAAGGAAGTGCGCAACGTGACGCAGGCCGGCGTCTTCGGCATCAACAACCAGGCCAAGTCGGGTGAGACGCTGGAATATCGCATCACCTACACCAACAACGCCGCCGCACCGATCAGCACCCTGGCGATCAACGACACGACGCCGGCCTACTCGAGCTTCGTGAGCGCCCTGGCCGGTAGCACGCCGAGCACGCTGACGGCCTGCGCGAAGACCACGCCAGCCAACCCGCTGCCCGCAGCGACCGTCACATGCCCGACAGCGCAAGCCACTGGCGGCACCGGCCCCCTCGATTGGAAGTTCACCGGCTCGCTGGCACCGGGCGGCACCGGCACCGTGCTGTTTCAGGTCAAGGTCAACTGAGGCCAGCGCGGTCGATGCCTTCCGGCCTTCAGCTGTGCCCTTGCAGCTTCGGGTTCTTCGCAAACAGATCAGCCGCCCAGTCGACGAAGGCACGTACCTTTGCGCTCAGGTGCCGGTTGGGCGGGTAGACCACATGCACCGGTAACGGCGGCACGGTCCAATCCGGCAGCACCCGCACCAGCTCGCCGCTCGCCAGGTAGGGCTCGGCCACGTAAGTGATGCACTGCGAAATGCCGAAGCCGCCCAGCACCGCGCCGAGGTGCGCGTTGCCTTCGTTGACCGACACGCGGTACGGTCCGGTGAGCTCGACCAGCTCGTCGCCCTTCTGGAACTCGTGCGGGTACAGGCGGCGCGTGCTGCCCGAGAAAAAGCCGACCAGCAGGTGCCGCTTTTCTATGTCGTTCGGGTGCGTCGGCGTTCCGTAGCGCTTGATGTAGGCCGGTGATGCGACGGTGACCCAGGCCAGGTTGCCGATGCGGCGCGCGACCAGCGACTGGTCGGTCAGCTCGCCGCCTCGAATGACGCAATCGACGTTGTCGCTGATGAGGTCGACCGGGCGGTCGCTGACGCCCAGGTCCACCTGAATGTCCGGATACCGATCGAGAAACCCCTGCAGCGCCGGAAGGATGATGAGCCGCGCCACAGAGGTGCCGACGTCGATGCGCAGCCGCCCGGTCGGGTTGGCCTGCGCGTTGGTCATGCTGGCTTCGATGTCGTCGAAGTCGTTGAGCAGGCGCGCGGCGCGTTCGAAGTATGCAGCCCCGTCGGGCGTGACAGTGACGCGGCGCGTGGTGCGGTTCAGCAGCTTCACGCGCAGGTGCGCCTCCAACCCCTGGATCTGTTTGGTGACCGTGCCTTTGGGCAGGCCGAGGGAATCTGCGGCACGGGTGAACGTGCCGGCTTCGACAACGCGAACGAAAACCCGCATTGCCTGGATCTGGTCCATAGAGGTGCTCCTGGCAGCGCGCGGCATGGCTTGCCGGCGAACTGAATTCTCACATGTGGATTTGCACTGATTGTTCTTCTAATGGAAACAGAGTAAGGATCAAGAGGCCCTTTTCTGACGCGCCCGGCGACTTATATTCAATCCATCGCTGGTTTCCTCCACTGACTCCGCAACTCCCACCTTCAGGTCCACCATGTCACCCCGTTCAATGTCCAAGTCTGCTGACGCCGCCGCTGCTGCCGTGACAGCGAACGCCGTCGACGTGGCCGACATCACGATCGCGTTGCCCGGCCGCGAGCCGGTGCAGGCCCGTACCTATGGCCTGAAGCAACGCGGTGTGACCTCGCCGCTGGTGTTGCACTTTCATGGCGGCACCTTCACCTGCGGCGGCCTCGACAGCGGGCGCATGGTCGCCGGGCTGCTGCAAGACGCGGGTGCGGTCGTCGTGTCGCTTGCCTATCCGTTGGCGCCCAAGTTCCCGTTCCCCGAGCCGATCGAGGTCGCCTACGCGGTGCTCGAATGGCTGTACGGCCAGCGCGTCAAGCTGGCGGGCAAGGGCGCACCGGTGTTCCTGGCCGGTGAAGAAGCCGGCGGCAACCTGGCCGCCGCGGTGGCATTGATCGCACGTGACCGCGGCCATCCGCCGCTGGCAGGGCAAATCCTGCTGTCGCCGATGCTCGACCCGTGTGCCGGTACCGCATCGCTGCGTGAAACCACCGGTGACGCGACGCAGTGCAAGTGGGCTGCAGGCTGGCAGCAATTTCTGAGCAGCCCAAAAGATGCGGTGCATCCGTATGCGGTTCCTAGCGCATCGATGCGGCTCGGCCAGATCGCGCCGACGCTGGTGCTGGTCGGCGACGACGATCCGATGCGCGACGAGGCGCTGACCTTTGCGCGGCGCCTGCGCGAAGCCGGCAACCCGGTCACGAGCAGCGTGCTGCCCTCGGCGACCAACTGGCCCGATGCGTTGTCGGACCCGGCGGCAGGGGAGTGCGTTTGCAGCGTCACCGTGAAGCAGCACTTTCGCGAGTTTTTCAGTGCTTCAGCGCCGCACTTGACCGAGCCTGCCAAGCCGCAGGCCTCTAAGACCGGCTGACGCCGGTTCCCACTTCCCGCTTTTTTCGGTAACCGGCAACCCCGGTCGCCGATCCGCTTCCCGGGTCCAGAGCACCGGGCGGCTACGCCTTTTCCAAAATTTTCCGAAGTCATCACGAGGACGAATTCATCATGTCTAAAACCGAACTTTCTTCGCTGGCCCGCAAGGGTCTCTGGCCGACCGTCACCGGCCTGACCGCATTGCTCGCCATCGCCGCGGCGGCATTGGGTTTGCCGTATCTCAAGGCCGAGGCCGGCAACGTGCCGGTGGCCGTCGTGCCGCAGGGCATTCCGGTGTCGGTCGCTGCCGTGACCGAAAGCGACGTGGCTGGCTGGAACGAGTTCTCGGGCCGGCTTGAAGCGGTCGAACGCGTCGATGTGCGCTCGCGTGTCGCGGGTGCCGTGCAAGCCTCGCACTTCCGAGAAGGCGCGCTGGTGAAGGCGGGCGATCTGCTCATCACCATCGACCCCGCGCCGTATGCAGCCGACGTCGAGCGTGCGGCGGCGCAAGTCGCAGCGGCGCAGGCCCGCGTATCGCAGGCGGCCAGCGAGCAGGCCCGCGCCAAACGCCTGTGGGACGAACAGGCCATCGCGCAACGTGAGTTCGAAGAGCGTGCCAACACCCGCAATGAAGCCGATGCCAACCTGCGCGCCGCGCAAGCCTCGCTGCAGACCGCCAAGCTGAGCCTGGGCTACACGCAAGTGCGCGCGCCGGTGTCGGGCCGCATCGGCAAGCTCGAAGTGACCGTCGGAAATCTGGTGGCCGCCGGCCCTGGTGCGCCGGTGCTCACCACGCTGGTGTCGGTCAGCCCGATCTATGCAAGCTTCGACGCCGACGAAGGCGTGATCGCGCGAGCGCTCAAAGACGTCGCTACCGCTGGCAGCAGCGCGCGCGGGTCGATCGAGAAAATTCCGGTGGAGATGGGCACGGCGGCCAGCGACGGCACGCCGTGGCTCGGCAAGCTGCAACTCATCGACAACCAGGTCGATGCCAAGAGCGGCACGGTGCGCGTGCGCGCTGCCTTCGACAACGCCGACGGCGCGTTGATGCCGGGCCAGTTCGCCCGCATCCGGATGGGTCAGGCGCGCACCGACAAGGCCATGCTGGTGAGCGAGCGCGCCATCGGCACCGACCAGAGCAAGAAGTTCGTGATGGTGATCGGTGCCGACAACAAAGCCGAGTACCGCGAGGTGACGCTGGGTGCATCGAGCAACGGCTTGCGCATCGTGAGCAAGGGGCTGAAGCCCGGTGAGCGCGTGGTCGTCAATGGCCTGCAGCACATCCGCCCCGGGGCCCTCGTCGCGCCGCAGACGGTGACGATGGACGCCAAGAACGAAGTGCCTTCGCAGGCCAAGCCGGAGCCCGAGCACGAACGTCTAGCGCAGGCTGAAAAGTCCTGATCCAGGACGGAGGAGAAGCATCATGAATCTATCGAAGTTCTTTATCGATCGACCGATCTTCGCCGGCGTTCTGTCGGTGTTGATGGTCATCGCCGGGCTGATCGCGCTACGCGGTCTGCCCATCTCCGAATATCCTGAAGTCGCGCCACCGTCGGTGGTGGTGCGCGCACAGTATCCCGGTGCCAATCCGAAGGTGATTGCCGAAACCGTGGCCACGCCGCTCGAGGAATCGATCAACGGCGTCGAAGGCATGCTCTACATGGGCAGCCAGGCGACAACCGATGGCGTGATGACCCTGACGGTCACCTTCAAGCTCGGCACCGACCCGGACAAGGCACAGCAACTGGTGCAGAACCGCGTCTCGCAAGCCGAACCGAGGTTGCCCGAAGAAGTGCGCCGACTCGGCATCACCACGATCAAGAGTGCGCCCGACCTGACGATGGTGGTTCACCTCGTCTCGCCCAACAACCGCTACGACATCAACTACCTGCGCAACTACGCGGTGCTGAACGTCAAAGACCGGCTGGCCCGCATCGACGGCGTCGGCCAGGTGCAGATCTTCGGTGGTGGGGAGTACTCCATGCGCGTCTGGCTCGACCCGCAGAAGGTGGCGCAGCGCAACCTGTCGGCCAGCGACGTGGTGGCCGCCATCCGCAGCCAGAACATCCAGGCCGCAGCCGGTGTGGTCGGCGCATCGCCGGGGCTTTCGGGCGTCGACATGCAGTTGTCGATCAACGCACAAGGCCGCTTGCAAAGCGAAGAAGAGTTCGGCGACATCATCGTGAAGAGCGGTGCCGATGGCGCCGTGACCCGCCTGCGCGACATCGGTCGCCTTGAAATGGGCGCCGCCGACTACTCGCTGCGTTCTCTGCTCAACAACGACGCCGCGGTCGGCATGGGCGTGTTCCAGGCGCCGGGTTCCAACGCGCTCGACATCTCGTCCAACGTGCGCAAGACGATGGACGATATCGCCAAGGCGATGCCCGAAGGTGTCGAGTACCGCATTGCCTACGACCCGACGCAGTTTGTGCGGGCCTCGATCGAATCGGTCATCCACACGTTGCTCGAAGCTATCGCGCTGGTGGTGCTGGTGGTGATCCTGTTCCTGCAGACCTGGCGTGCATCGATCATCCCGTTGCTGGCGGTGCCGGTGTCGGTCATCGGCACCTTCGCCGTGCTGCATGTGCTGGGCTTCTCGATCAACGCGCTGAGCCTTTTCGGGCTGGTGCTGGCGATCGGCATCGTGGTCGACGACGCCATCGTGGTGGTGGAAAACGTCGAGCGAAACATCGAGGCAGGACTGAGTCCGCGCGAGGCGACGTACAAGGCGATGCGCGAAGTGTCGGGGCCCATCATCGCCATCGCGCTGGTGCTGGTCGCGGTGTTCGTGCCGCTGGCTTTCATCAGCGGCTTGACGGGCCAGTTCTATCGCCAGTTCGCGGTGACCATCGCGATCTCGACGGTGATCTCCGCCATCAACTCGCTGACGCTGTCTCCGGCGCTCGCAGCACTGCTGCTGCGCGGCCACGACCAGCCGAAGGACGCGCTGACGCGCGGCATGGACCGCTACCTCGGCTGGTTGTTCCGCGGCTTCAACAAGCTGTTCCATCGTGGCTCCGAGGCTTACAGCGGTGGCGTCAAAGGCGTGATCTCACGTAAGACGATCATGCTGGTGATCTACCTCGCGCTGATCGGCGTGACCTTCGGCCTGTTCAAGGCGGTGCCGAGCGGTTTCGTGCCGGCGCAAGACAAGCAGTACCTGATTGGTTTCGCGCAGCTGCCAGATGGGGCGACGCTCGATCGCACCGAAGACGTGATCCATCGCATGGGCGACATCGTCAAGAAGAATCCGAACGTGGAAGACGCGATCGCGTTCCCGGGCCTGTCGATCAACGGTTTCACCAACAGCTCGAACTCGGGCGTGGTGTTCGTCACGCTGAAGCCTTTCGACCAACGCAAGCGCGTCGATCAGAGCGGCGGCGCGGTCGCGGGCCAGCTCAACCAGCAGTTCGCCGGCATCCAGGACGCCTTCATCGTGATGTTCCCGCCGCCGCCGGTGGCAGGTCTTGGCACCACGGGCGGCTTCAAGATGCAGATCGAAGACCGTGCCTCGCTCGGCTACGACGAAATGGACAAGGCCGTGAAGGCGTTCATGGGCAAGGCCTCGCAAGCACCTGAACTGGCCGGCATGTTCACCAGCTGGCAGGTCAATGTGCCGCAGCTCTACGCGGACATCGACCGCACCAAGGCTCGCCAGCTCGGCGTGCCGGTGACGGACATCTTCGACACCATGCAGATCTACCTCGGCAGCCTGTACGCGAACGACTTCAACAAGTTCGGCCGTACTTACAGCGTGCGGGTGCAGGCCGACGCGCCGTACCGTGCGCGTGCCGAAGACGTGGGCCTGTTGAAGGTGCGCTCCAACTCGGGCGAGATGGTGCCGTTGTCGGCGTTGATGAAGGTCAACTCGAGCTTCGGGCCCGAGCGCGCCATGCGCTACAACGGCTACCTTGCTGCCGACGTCAACGGCGGACCGGCCCCCGGCTATTCGTCGGGCCAGGCGCAAGACACCGTCGCTCGCATCGCGGCCGAGACGCTGCCCAAGGGCATCAGCTTCGAGTGGACCGAGCTGACGTACCAGGAGATCCTGGCCGGCAACTCTGCGTTCCTCGTGTTCCCGCTGTCGATCCTGCTGGTGTTCCTGGTGCTCGCCGCGCAATACGAAAGCCTGACGCTGCCGATCGCGATCATCCTGATCGTGCCGATGGGCCTGCTCGCCGCGATGACGGGCGTCTGGATATCGGGGGGTGACAACAACGTCTTCACGCAGATCGGGCTGATCGTGCTGGTCGGGTTGAGCGCCAAGAACGCCATCCTGATCGTGGAGTTCGCACGCGAGCTGGAGTTCGCCGGGCGCACTCCGATTCAGGCCGCCATCGAGGCCAGCCGACTGCGGTTGCGCCCGATTCTGATGACGTCGCTGGCCTTCGTCATGGGTGTGCTGCCGCTGGTTCTGTCGACCGGCGCCGGCTCCGAAATGCGCAAGGCGATGGGGGTGGCGGTGTTCGCCGGAATGATCGGCGTGACGGCTTTCGGCCTGTTCCTGACGCCTGTCTTCTACGTGGTGCTGCGCCGGCTGGCGGGCAACAGGCCGTTGACGCAGCACGGCGAAGGAACGATGTCGCCGTCGCCTTCACCTTCACAGGCACCGCCCGCAGTGCTTGGTGGTGGAGGCAGCCTGCATGCGCAGCCTGCTGCGCCGCATCGGTCGCACGAATAAGGGCCGCGTTACTGCGACCAGAAGGAGATTCATCATGACAAGCAATTTCTCGTATTTCGCTCGCCCGCTGCGCACCGCGCTACTGCCACTCGTGGCTGCATTGGTGCTCGCGGGCTGCGCGTCGACCGGTGAAGTGTCGACCGGCATCACGACGCCGGTGCAGTTCAAGGAACAGACCGCCAAGGGCGCCGCTGCGGTGACAACCAACGCAGCGCCTGCGCAGCCCGCCGGCAACTGGTGGGTCGCGTTCAATGACCCGGTGCTCGACGAGCTCGTCGAGCGGGCCGCCGTCAACAACACCAGCGTGCAGCAAGCGGCTGCGCGGCTCGGTGAGGCACGCGCACTGGCACGCACCGTCGATGCTGACCGATCGGTGCAGGTCGGCCTGGGTGCCGGTGCGAGCCGACAAGCCGGCATCGATCGCAACCTGAGTAACAAGCCTTCCACGCTGTTGAATGCTGGCGCCAGCGTGTCGTACGAAGTCGATCTGTTCGGCAAGCTTTCGGGCGCCAGCAACGCCGCATCGCTGGATGCACAGTCACGCGAGGCGCTGCTGCAAAGCGCACGTTTGCTGGTGCAAGCCGAGACGGCGCAGACCTATCTGTCCGTGCGCGCGCTCGATGCAGAACGTGCTCTGGTGCGCGAGCAGGTGGATGCCTATGCCGACACGCTGCGACTCACCGAGCGGCGCTTCAAGGCCGGTGACCTCGCCGAGCTCGACGTCGCCCGCGTGCAGACCGAAGTGGCAGCGACCGAGTCCGACGCGCTGACGCTCGACCGCCAACGCGCATTGCTCGAACACGCGCTGGCGGTGCTCACCGGCGATGTCGCATCCAACTTCGCCATGAACAGTGGCGAGTGGTCGACAGCGTTGCCGGCGATCCCAGCCGGCTTGCCGTCGACCGTGCTCGAACGGCGCCCAGACATCGCGGCGGCGCAGCGCAGCATGGAAGCCGCACAGGCGCGCCTCGGCGTCGCCAAGACTGCATGGTTCCCGACCATCGCGCTGACCGGCGGTGGCGGCTATGCCTCTTCTGATTTGAGCGATCTCTTCAAGTGGTCGGCGCGCTCGTGGGGCATCGGCGCGTTGCTGTCGTTGCCGCTGCTCGACGGCGGTCGCCGCGAGGCCGGCGTGCAGGGCGCATCGGCGCAACTCGACGGTGCACTGGCGAGCTACCGCGAGCAGGTGCTCGTGGCCTTTCGCGAGGTCGAAGACCAGCTCGCGTCGCTGCGCCTGTTGCAGGAGCAATCGGACGTGCAGGCGAGGGCGGTTGCTTCGTCGCGCCGCGCGACGGTGCTCTCGGATTCGCGCTATCGCAACGGCTATGTGAGCCAGCTCGACCTGCTCGACGCGCGGCGCAGCGAGCTGCGCAATCGGCGGCTCGCGCTGCAAGTGAAGGCGGCGCAGTACCAGGCGACGGTGGGGCTGATCAAGGCGTTGGGTGGGGGGTGGGATGTGCCGGCGGTGGTGGCCGCAAACGTGACCGTGAAAGGATAGGCATAGGCCTTTTTGGGTCTTGCCTTCACCGTTGCAAGGCATACAGTCTTTCCGACGGATTACACGGAGGACCGCATGGACCACGACCCTTTTGCCGAACTCAAAAAACGCCAGCGAGAGATGTGGGCGTCGTTTGGGCCAACCGCGACCAGCACCACGCCGGTGGCAGCGCACCTCGTCAAATTCGCGGCCATTGCCCCCGGCGAGGAGGTGCTGGATGTCGCCACCGGCACCGGTGTTGCAGCCATCACCGCGGCTCGCGCGGGTGCGCGCGTCAAGGCGCTCGACCTGACGCCTGAACTGCTCGCACAGGCGCATGAAAACGCACGCATCGCTGGCCACGAAGAGATCGAATGGACCGAGGGGGACGCGGAGCAGTTGCCCTATGCGGACGCAAGCTTCGATGTCGTGCTGAGCCAGTTCGGCCACATGTTCGCGCCACGGCCCGAGGTCGCTATCGCCGAGATGCGTCGCGTGCTGAAGCCTGGCGGCCGTATCGCCTTCGCGACCTGGCCGCCGGAGCACATGGTGGGCCGCATGTTCGCGTTCGTCGGACGCAATTCGCCGCCGCAGCCCTCGGGTTCAGCGCCGCCGCCGCAATGGGGCAATCTGGCGGTGATCGCCGAGCGCCTCGGTGCTCGCTTCGATGCGCCTTTCTTCGAGCGAGGCGTCATGGCGTATCCGGCACTCAGCCTGTCGCACTACCGGCTGTCGATGGAGCGCACGATCGGGCCGTTGCAGAAGCTGATCGAGCGGCTTGCCGGCGAGCCGGAAAAGCTTGCTTCGGTTCGGCTTGAGTTCGATGCCATGGCAGAGCCGTACTACGACGAAAACATCGTGCATCAAGACTACGTGTTGACGCGGGCTCGCGCGATCTAGCGGAAAAGTCGGTCAGTGTCCTTCGACTGCGAACACGATGTCGGCGAACCCCGGCACGGTCGCTTCCCGATTCCAGTCGCGCTGTAGTTCGCAGCTGAGCTGGACCCAACTCGTCGGCTGGGCTCCTGCCTGCAGCAGGCGCTGAAGCCCGGCACGGTGCGCTTCTTCCGAAGTGCCTCCTACCGCGTCGACGACCGGGTAGACCTCGAATCCTGCTTTCATCGCGTCGAGCGCCGGAAACACAAGGCAGACCTCGGTCCACAGCGCCACCATGATGAGCTTCTTGCGTCCGGTCGCCTTGACCGCGGCAACGAACTCTTCGTCTTCCCACGCATTGATCGATGTGCGGTCGATCGCCCGAACATCGCCCAGCACTTCCATGATCTGATGAATCGTCGGTTGGTTACGGCCAGTCTCTACGTTGACCGTCGACAACACGATTGGCAGGCCATACAGCTTGGCGGTACGCGCCACCGCGGTGACGTTGGCGACGAGCATGCGGCGATCCATCGAGGTGATGGAGCCGACCTGCACCGGCTGGAAGTCGATGATCACGAGTGAAGCGTTTTGCGGGGTCAGCATCTGGTCTGTCAACGGGTCGCGGATTGTCTTAGGAGAGGTCATGGATAAATCCTGGTGGTTGGGTTGCGTTTGGAAGGGGTGAGATCCGGGTTATTGAAGAAAGCCGAGGATCGCAGCAACGGTCGCCTCGGGTTGCTCCTCCATCAGCCAATGCCCGGAAGCCGGGATGACGACGCCCTGCACGTTGGTCGCGGCAAAGCGGACCACGCTCGCCATCGTCGTGCCGAATGATTTTTCGCCGCCGATGGCAAGAACCGGCATGGTCAGCGGACCTTTGGCGAGGTACACCTTGTTGTCGATCGCGTCCTGGTCGAAGGCGTGGAACTGCTCGAACCCGGAGTGCATCGCGCCCGGCCGGGCATAGAGCTTTGCGTAATGGCGGCGCGACGCCTCGTCGAACTTCTTCGGGTCGGCGGAGAAGTCGTTCCAGAACCGGTCCAGATAGATGCGCTCGCGGCCTTTGACCAACCGCTCCATGTCGGGACCGCCGAAGCGGAAATGCCAGAGCAGCGGGTTCTTCAGGATCTCGTCCCACGGCCCGATGCCCGGGACAGGTGCGTCCATCAGTACCAGCCGGGTCACACGCTCGGGATGCTCGGCCACGAAGGCATAGGCCACCATGTTGCCGATGTCATGACCGACCACGTCCACCTTGCCCACCTTGAGTGCGTCGAGCACGCCCGCAATGTCCTGCCCCTGCGTCTTCTTGTCGTAGCCGCCGGGCGGATGGTCCGACAGGCCCATGCCGCGCAGGTCGGGCACGATCACCGTGTGGTCGCGCACCAGTCGCGCCGCCAGCGGCTCCCACATGTCGCCGGTTTCACCATAGCCGTGGAGCAGCACGACTGCGGGGCCGGTACCGCCTGTCCGCACATGCAGCGTGGCACCGTTGGTGGTGATGCGTTGGTTGTGGAAGCTCGCCGGAAAGGGTTTGACGTCAGCCTTTGCATGAGAGACCAGCACGGTCGCGGCGAAGGCAAAGGCGAAGAGAAAGAAGACTTTGCGCATGTGGATTTCCTTCGGGGGTTGTCGGCCCCTGCAACGGGAGACCGGTGCAGGAAGTCTCTGTCGCACATGGCCTGGGCGCCAGACACGCACGAATGGATTTCAATCCCGTCCGCGGGACTGCAGCGGTCTCCATCGAAAGAACGAGAGGCGATGGACGCCAGCGCGCGACGTCGTCAGATTTCGACGATGCCCCTGCGACCGGCGGTGGCGACTGCCTCGGTACGGCTCAACACGTTGAGCTTCGCGAAGATGCCGCGCATGTGCGACTTCACGGTCGTCTCGGAGATGGACAAGGCGGAGCCGATCTCCTTGTTGCTCTTGCCGCGCGCGAGCATGGTCAACACATCCAGCTCGCGCCGTGTAAGGGGCTCGTCGCTGAGCCCCGCGGCGAGCTTGGCGACCAGCGCGGGAGGAATGCAGGTTTCGCCCGCGTGCACACGACGGATGAAACTCAGCAAGTCCTCGCGTGGAGCATCCTTCAACAGGTAGCCCCTGGCACCGGCCTTGATGGCGCGAGAGATCTCGTTGTCGGTATCGAATGTGGTCAGCACCAGAATGCGCGCATTCGCGTCGCCACGGCGTATCTCGTCGATGGCGCCCACCCCGTCGAGGTGAGGCATTCGCAAGTCGAGCAGCGTGACATCGGGCCGGTGCTCGCGCCACAGCTGGACGGCGGTCTCGCCGTTCGCAGCTTCGGCGACGACGGTCATGTCGGCCTGTCGGCCGATGATCGCCGCCAGGCCTTCACGCACAGTCACATGGTCATCGGCGATGAGGACCCGGATCGTGTTCATCGGGAGCCCTGCGGTTTGGAATCCAGTGGCACCGAGATCGAATAGTGAGTGCCTTGTCCGAGGCGACTCTTGAGCGAAAGCCGGCCCCGCATGGTTGCCACACGCTCGTGAACGCCCAAGAGGCCGAAGCCGTCGAATTTGCCGTCAGGATCGAAGCCGCAGCCGTTGTCACGCAGATCGAGTTGGACTTCGGACGACTTGAAGGCAATGCGGGCATTGAAGTCGCTCGCGTGTGAATGCCGCAGTACGTTGGTGAGCACCTCCTTGACGGCGCGCAGCAAGTTGTCTTCCCATTCGGAAGGCAGCTTGGCCGGCGTTCCTTCCAGTGCGAAAGCTGCGTTCACCGTCGTGCCGGCAGTCATCTTGCGGATCAGTGCTTCGAGCGCGTCGCACAGATTCCCGTCGTCGAGCTCGATCGGGCGCAGCGCGCGCACCGATCGGCGGGCCTCGGTGAGGCTCTCGCGAGCCATGCCGCTCGCCCGGGCGATGTGCGTGTCGGTCTCCACCATCAGACCGCGGGCCTGTGCATCGGCCGCCGCTTCCAGCTGAACGATGACGCCGGTCAGGCCCTGTGCCAGCGTGTCGTGGATGTCCCGCGCCATCCTGTTGCGCTCTGCGATCACCGCGGCCTCGCGGCTTTGTGCCGACAGCTTCGTCAGTTGCATGGACAGCATCGCCTGGTTGACCAGCGCCTGCGCCAGTTCGATCTCCTGTGCCCCGAAGCTGCGCCGGGCGGTGAACCGGATGCCCACCGCGCCGTCGACCCGACTTCCGATCGACATGGGGATCACCAGGATCGTGACCACGCCGAGCTCGATGAGCCGCGCTCGCCAGGGGAAGTCGCGCAGTTCACGGATGTCTTCCATGATCCCCGGGCTGCCGGTACGAAGCACTGCAGACCAGGGCATTGCGTCGTCGACGGGCAGCGTCAGGCTGGCGGTTGTCAGTGAAGGATCGGAAGACGTGAAGAGCCTGCCCTTTTCGTAGGAAGATTCAAAACGCACCTGCCCGTCAGGCTCGTTCTTGCGCCATACGCCGCAGCTGTGTGCGCCCAATTGCATGGTGATCGTGGACAGCACGTGTTCCAGCAGCCGCTCCGGATCAGCCTCCGTTGCCAGCGCCTCGATCGTCGTTGTCAGCGCGTCGACCTGGCCGCGTGCGAGTCGCTCCGACGCTGCGAGCGCCTCTTCCGACCGCTTGCGGTCGGTGATGTCCATCACCACGCCGAGCATCCGCGCAGCGCGCCCATTGGCCGTCGTGCGATAGATGTTGCCCTTGGCGACGAGCCAGTGGATGCTGCCGTCTGCCCAGACCACGCGGAATTCCGCACTCCAGTCGCGTAGTGCCGCCACAGCCTCGCGCATCGTGCTCTCCACGCTCTCGCGATCCTGTTCGTGGACGTGCTTGAAAAACGTGTCTGCGCCCCATTCGAGATCGGGCACCGGTTGGGTATAGCCGAAACAACGATCGTGCCGCAGGGACCGTCGCGATGTGTTGCGAACAAGGTCCAGGTCCCAATCCCCTACCTGTCCCGACTCCAGCGAGAACTCGAGTGCAGCCTTGGTCTGCTCGATCAGCACGCGATGTGTGATGTCGACCAGCATCGTGCGCGTGTAGAGCCCATTCGGCGCGGGCCGGGAAGACCATTCGACCCATATCGGACGACCGTCGTCCTTGCGTCTGAGTTCCAGCACGATGCCCGAAACCTGCCCGCCTTCGCGGATGGATGCGAACGCGTTGTCCAGTTCCTGCTGGCTCTCAAGCGTGTCAGCGATCAGTGATCTTCCGAAGGTGCTCGTCACTTCCGCGGGCTCGACGCCAAGCAACGATCTGGCCGCGCGATTGGCGCGGATAAAGCGCGAGTCCATCGCCTCATGCACATACGGAATGGGAGCCTCCTCGAACAGGTCCGTGAAGTCATCGTGCCCGTCCTCAAGGCGGACGGATGTTGCTGTGCCTTTCGTCGAAATGGGTCGGAGGTTCATGGTTCGAGAGCGAGCAGCTCCAAGGGTCGATTCGTCGAATGATGTCCTCATGCGCGGTCCGTGTCACATGGAGGCCGCATTAATCGACGTGTCTAGTTCGTACGAAGGAGAGCCGATTCGTTCGGTCTGACGGTGCGCTGCGGCGACCCGATGCTGCGGTCGCAATGCACTTGCGTCGTGACCGCTGACGTCGTGACCTTGCAATCGGCTTTCAATGTTCGTCGCCTTTTGCGAAATAGATTTCTTCGCACGTCAACAGGCCATTTTCGATCGACGTTGTAAGCGCATGAGACCGCTCGGTTTCATGCAACCTTTCAGGACTTCCAATGTTCAATCGCACTACGTTCGCCTTCGCTGTGGTCGCCTTCGGCGCTGCCACCTTCACTGTCGGCGCGATGGCAGAGACACCGTGGCAGCACGCACACCCGCGCCGTACCGAAGTCAACGCGCGCCTGAATCACCAGGACCGGCGCATCCACAACGAAGTGAAAAGTGGCGAGATCAGCAAGGGCCAAGCAGCCACGCTGCACAAAGAAGATCGGCAGATTCGCCGCGAAGAACATGCCATGGCGCGGCAGGACGGCGGCCACATCACGAAGCTGGACCAACGTGCCCTGAACCAGCAAGAGAACGGCGTCAGCGCCCAGATCGGCAAGTGAGTCGAGAGGTGCCCGGCGGACCGGGCACCCGACCTCAAAGGCGCGTCCTTCCATGACGTAGCCCTTTGGCTTCCACGGCCCAACCGCTGCTTTCCGAGTGCCACGTTCTCATGAAAAAAAACATCGTCTCGCCGTCCATCTGTGTGGCTGCCATGTGCCTCGCGACCCTGGTCGCCGGCTGCGTCGCGCCGCCTGCGCCACCGCCGCGCTACGTCGTCGTTCGGCCGCCGCCGGTCTACATGAGTCCGCTTCCACCGGCTGCAGTGGCCTATTCGTCGCCTGTGGTGACGCCAGTGATCAGCGTCTACATCGACCCTCCGATGGTGCAGCCGGAACCGATCGCCGTCAGCTGGGCGCCGCCGGCAATGCTGGTCGAAGTGCCCCCGCTTTCGCCGTTTCCGATGGCGGTGTGGACCGGCGGTTACTGGGATTGGCACGACCGTTGGGTCTGGTCTGCCGGGCGCTGGATGGCACCGCCGCAATTGGGCTATGGCTGGGTCCAGCCGTACTACGAGCATCGCGACAACGCGGTCCTGTTTGTTTCCGGCTATTGGTCGGCCCCAGGATTGCGGTTCGTGCCGCCGCCGCTCGGGATTTCGATTGCCTTCGCCGCTCTCGGGGTAGGCGTCGTCGCGGGGCTACCTCCAATCGGTCCACAGGGCGTGTTCGTGCCGCCGCCGCCCGGTTCGAGGCCGGGCCTCATCGTGCCCGCGCCCATCGGTACGCCGCCGGCCGTGGTGACGAGCGCACCGCCGGTCACCAACGTCGGCATGCGGATTCAAAACACGACGATCAACAACAACAACGTCACCAATAACGTGACAAACAACGTGACGAACACGACCAACGTGACGAACGTTGCCAACACACGCAATTACATGGTGACGGCGCCGGCCGCTGCCACTGCAAGCGGAAAACCGTTTGAAGCGGCAGTGCCGGCGGCTGCGCATCTCGCGGCTGCACTGCCGCCGGTGATGCGCCTCGAAGCGCCGGTTCCGGTGAGCACGAAACCGGTTGCCGCCTTCATGTCCGGCCGGACACCTGTCGCCTTGCCGGCAGCGCAGGTGGTTCGGCCTGCACCTGCCATCGGCACACCATCGGCACCGTCGGCACCGTCGGTAGCATCCTTGCAGCGGCCGGAACCGGAGCATCGGCAGGCGGCTGCGAGTCCAGCGGCGTTGCCGGAGGCTCAACGTATGTCGCGCGTCAGCGACGAGCGGATCGAAGCCGCCAAGCAGACCAATGTCCAGCAGGCAGCCCAGCATGCGCAGCGCCCGCCCGAGCGGTTTGCCGGACACGCGCAACCGCCCCAAAGGCAAGCCGTCCGGCCATCGCCAGGAAGCCATCCAGGCGAGCGGCCGAAGCCGGAACACAAGAAAGAGTGAGCCGCAAGGGGCGCTCGGTGCGGGTACCGCAGCGCGCCACAATCGAGGGTATGAACGCCTCGTTTTACGCCTTGTCTTCCACCTCGTTTTCGAGCCCGTGACCGCACGCTGCGTCATGGTGCTCGGCACCACCAGCGGTGCCGGCAAGAGCTGGCTCGCCACCGCGTTGTGCCGCTGGTATGCGCGGCAAGGGCTCAAGGTCGCGCCGTTCAAGGCGCAGAACATGAGCAACAACGCTCGCGTCGTGGGCGCCACGGCCGGCAACCAGGGCGGCGAAATCGGCAGCGCGCAATACTTTCAGGCACTGGCCGCCCGCGCGATGCCCGAGGTTCGCATGAACCCCTTGCTGCTCAAGCCCGAGCGCGACACGCACAGCCAGGTCGTGCTGATGGGGCAGGTGAGCGAAGCGCTGTCGGCCTTGCCGTGGCGCGGCCGTAGCGAGCGCGTGTGGCCGACCATCGTGCAGGCGCTCGACGCACTGCGTGCCGAAAACGACGTGGTCGTGATCGAAGGCGCCGGCTCGCCAGTCGAGATCAACCTGATGGCATCGGACATCGTCAACCTGCGCGTGGCGCGCCACGCGAACGCGCGCTGCCTGCTGGTGACGGACATCGATCGCGGCGGCGCTTTCGCGCATCTGTACGGCACCTGGGCTTTGATGCCGGAGGCGGACCGGGCATTGCTGAGCGGCTTCGTGCTGAACAAATTTCGCGGCGATGCGTTGTTGCTTTCGCCAGCGCCGGAGCAGCTGCAGGAACTGACGGGTGTACCGACCGTGGCGACGTTGCCGATGTGGTGGTCGCATGGCTTGCCGGAAGAAGATGGCGTGTTCGATACGGCGGAGTTCGGCGCAGGCAAGACGGTTGCGGTTGTCGCTTACCCACGCATCAGCAACCTCGACGAATTCCAGCCGTTGAAGAACGTGCCGGGCATTCGACTGCGGTGGGCACGCACGCCCAGCCAACTGGCCGACGCCGACTGGATCGTGCTGCCGGGTTCAAAGCACACGAGCGGCGACCTGGTCTGGCTGCGTTCACAGGGGCTCGACCGCGCGATCGCCGCGCATGCAGCGCGTGGTGGTGCCGTGCTCGGAATCTGCGGCGGCCTGCAGATGCTCGGTGAGGCACTGATCGACACGCATGGCATCGACGGCAACGCAGCTGGCCTGGGCTTGCTGCCGCTGGTCACTGTGTTCGATCCCGACAAGACCGTGCGGCATCGGGATGCGTGTTTTGGTGCGGTCGGTGGGGCGTGGGCCGCGCTGTCCGGCGTGGCGATGCACGGCTACGAGATTCACCACGGCCGTACTAACGAGCACAGCGCCATGGCGGCAGCCGGCGACCACGCATTGCCGGTGATGAACGACGGCTTGGCGTGGCAGAACGGCGCGGGCAATGTGCTGGGTATCTACCTGCACGGCATGTTCGAAGACCCGGCCGTGCTGCATGCGCTGTTCGGTGCGACGGTGCCGACGCTGGACTCGGTGTTCGACGGACTGGCCGACTACATCGACACGCATTTCGATGCGGGCGTCCTGCGCTCGCTGATCGACTGATTGAACTTGAACTTGAACTTGAACTTGAATCGAACTGAACCCGAATGAACATCCCGGACATCGTCGACTTGCATGACGCCGCACTCACTGCACGCCTGCAGCACCTCATCGACAACAAGACCAAGCCCGTCGGCGCGCTAGGTCAACTGGAAGCGCTGGCCATTCGCCTGGGCACCATCCTCGGCAGTGAGTCGCCGACGTTGCAGCATCCACAACTGCTGGTCTGCGCCGGTGACCACGGGCTGGCGGCACGCGGCGTGTCGGCCTATCCGAGCGACGTCACTTGGCAGATGGTGCAGAACTTTCTGGGCGGCGGCGCGGCGGTGAGCGTGCTCGCGCGCCAGCACGGACTGGCGCTGACGGTGGTCGATTGCGGCGTACGGCACGACTTCACTCCGATGCCGGGCCTGGTCGTTCGCAAGATCGCTGCGGGTACGGCCGACGCTGCGATCGGCCCGGCGATGGCACCGTCGCAATGCGCAGACGCCATCGCCAACGGCCGCGACGTGGTGCGCGCGTTGCCCGGCAACGCGCTGCTGCTCGGCGAGATGGGCATCGGCAACACTTCCGCTGCGTCGATGTTGCTGTCACGGCTGGCCGGCCTGTCACTCGACGATTGCGTCGGCATCGGCACGGGACTCGATGCTGCAGGGCTGGCGCGCAAACGCAGCGTACTCGCAGAGGTGATGGCGTTGCATCGCGATGCTGTCGCGCCACTGGATGCGCTCGCTGCGTTCGGTGGATTCGAGGTTGCCACGCTGGTCGGTGCCGTGCTGCAGGCAGCCGAAGAGCGCCGTATGATCGTCGTCGACGGCTTCATCACCGGTGCCGCGGTGCTGATCGCATACGCATTGCAGCCGCACGTGGTTCAGCGTTGCGTTGCTGCGCACGTGTCCGCCGAACCTGGTCATGCACTGCTGCTTGCACACCTGGGACTGCAGCCGCTGCTGCGACTCGATCTGCGCCTGGGTGAAGGCTCGGGCGCCGCGTTGGCTTGGCCGTTGCTCGAATCGGCAACGCGCATCCTGCGCGAGATGGCGAGCTTCGAGGCGGCGGGTGTGTCGCGGCAAGAGGGCGCATGAACGGCATACGCCACTACCTGCTGGCGCTTCAGTTCTTCACGCGCGTGCCGGTCACCGGTCGGCTGGCGCAATGGGTCGGCTTCAGCCCGCAAATGCTGCGTGCCAGCGCCGCGCATTTCCCCGGTGTCGGCTGGATCGTCGGCGCGCTGGGTGCGGCGGTTTTCTTCGTGGTCGAGCGTGGCTTGCCGGGCGCTGACGGAGCCTGGGTCGCGGCAGTGCTGAGCACCATCGCCACCGTGTTGCTGACGGGTGCGTTTCATGAGGACGGGCTGGCCGACGTAGCAGATGGACTCGGCGGTTCGGCCGATCGATCGCGTGCGCTGGAGATCATGAAGGACTCACGCATCGGCGCCTTCGGTGCCATCGCTTTGGTGCTGGCGCTGGGGCTCAAGTTTGCGTTGCTGGCGATGCTGGCCGGTGGCGTTGGCGCTGCCGGTGGTGATGAACGGGGCGCATCCGTCGCGCTGAGCGCGATCGTCTTCGCGCATGTGCTGTCACGACTGGCGCCGTTATTTCTGATTCGCTGGATGCCTTACGTCGGCGACAGCGGTGCGAGCAAGTCCAAGCCGCTGGCGGATGCGATTGCCAACGGTGCGTTGGGGGTTGGCATTTTGTGGGCGGTGCCGGCGGTGGCGCTGCTTGCGTGGGTGCAGGGCGGGTCGGCAACGGTCGCGGCGCTGGCGACATGCATCGTTGCGGCCGCCGTCATGGCACGTTTGTTCTGGCGTCGCCTGCAAGGTTTTACCGGCGATGGACTCGGCGCCACGCAGCAGGTCTGCGAACTGGCAATCTATCTGGCTCTGGCGTTCGCGATGACACCGGCCGCGCTGCGCTGAAGCCGAGGAAGGCGATGAAGCTCTGGATGGTCCGACACGCGCCGGTTATTGCCGAGGCCGGCCTTTGCTATGGCGCGACCGACCTCGCTGCACATCACGACGGCACGCTGGCCGCTGCAGTTGCCGTATCTGTCGCCACCGGCACGCGGCTTCTCGATGGCATGGCGTTTGTCAGCTCGCCGTTGCAGCGTTGTGCGGCGTTGGCAAAAGAGGTCGCCGTGCTGCGCACCGATCTGCCGCCGTGCCGCTACGACCCCAACCTGGCCGAGATGGATTTCGGCGTATGGGAAGGCAGCCCGTGGCAAGACGTAGCGCGCACCGAGTTCGATGCATGGATGGCCGACTTCGCCGATGGGCGCGCCGGTAGTACCGGGGAGAGCACGCGCCTCTTCATGCAGCGCGTGGGTATTGCATGGGACACGTGGCTTGCCTCGGGCACCGACGCACTTTGGGTGACGCATGCAGGCGTGATGCGGGCCGTGACGCTGTTGCAGCGCGGTGTGCGCGTGCCGGTCACCGCAGCCGATTGGCCAGCGCATCCGATCGCTTTCGGCGAGTGCGTGACGATTGAAGTCTGAGCGCAGCGGTGCTCATTCGCTGCCTGCGCCCACCGCTCAACTTTTGGGCGCGGGCGTCTTCGGTTTGTAGTCGCACATCGTGTGCACCGCGCACTCCCAGCACTTGGGTTTGCGCGCCACGCAGATATAGCGGCCATGCAATATCAGCCAGTGATGCGCGTGCAGTCGAAACGCCATCGGCACGCGCTTCTCCAGCTTGAGCTCGACCGCGAGCGGCGTCTTGCCGGCGGCCAGGCCCGTGCGGTTGCCGATACGAAAGATGTGCGTGTCGACGGCGATCGTCGGCTCGCCGAACGCCACGTTGAGCACCACGTTGGCAGTCTTGCGCCCGACGCCGGGCAACGCTTCGAGCTCGGCGCGCGTCCTCGGCACCTCGCTGCCATGCAGTTCGATCAGCATGCGACATGTCTCGATCAGATGCTTCGCCTTACTGCGGTACAGCCCGATGGTCTTGATGTAACTCTCGAGTCCTTCGACACCCAGGTCGAAGATCGCCTGCGGTGTGTTGGCCACCGGATAGAGCTTGCGCGTGGCCTTGTTCACGCCCACATCGGTCGCTTGCGCCGAGAGCAAAACGGCCGCCAGCAGCTCGAAAGGCGTGGTGTATTCCAGCTCGGTTTCGGGATTCGGATTGGCCGCCTGCAGCGTCGCGAAGAAGGGGACGATGTCGTCTTTTTTCATGATGTAAGGTCGGTTCTTCGGCTTGGCTGGCGGCGGATTCAATCGGCTTCGGTCAGGCGCTTTGCGGTGTTGCGCACACCCTCGAAGATCGTGCGCGCTACATGCTCCGGAAAGCCGGACGGCAGCTGGGTTTCGACTGCATCGAGCGCCCCCGGCAACTGCGCGAGGAGTTCATCGCAGAGGGCGTGTGCATCGCCGAGACCCGCGAGTTTGGCGACGCCGTCCCAGTGGCGCGCGCGCAGATCCTGCAATGCCCAGTGCGAGCTCTTGCTGCGCAGCGCCATCGCCAGCTTCGCCTTTTGAAAGGCAAGCTGGTTGGCGCCGCTGCCAATGACAGGCCAGGCCGACAGCACGTCGTAGAACGGCGTAAGCCGGTAGCCACCGCCCCGCTCCAGAAAGATCGAGAAGTTCTTGGCATGGCCGTCGGTTGCTGCAAGCAGCCAGAACACCATCTGCGCCTTGACGAACGCGAGCTTGTCGGCCGTGGCGTTGCTGCTGGCATCGAGCACGCGCAGGATGTCGCGCATGCCGGGGCCGCCGTCGGTCTCGTACTTCTGCGGGCCCGGCACGCCGAGTGCCTGGCAGAAATCTTCCTGCGGCAAACGGGCGATCCATTCCGGATCGCGGTGGTCGCTGTCGTCGCCGCGAGCACTGCCGGCGTTCTGCAGCGCGCGGTCGAAGCGTTGCACCACGAGCACCTTGCGCTCGCCGAAGGTCGCGATGTCGCAATGCGCCGTCGGCAGCCCGAAGGCCGTCATGATGCGGGAGCAGAGCCATTCGTTTTCGACGGACTCCTTCATGTCGGCCTGCATGTTGCCGACGAGGCCGAGCGGTAGTTTGAAAATGTGGGTTGTCGGTGTGGCGCTCAGCGGGCGAAACCACTGACCTTCGCGTTGCAGCAAGGCCGTCTTTTCCTGGGCGCCGGCGATCGAAATGCGGAAGTCCTCGTCGTCGCGCTGGCCGAGCACGCGGCCCGTCGACAGCGACGCGTTGATGGCGCGTTCGACGCCCGCATCATCCAGCGCCTCGGCTTCGATCCGGTCGAAGCCGGTGGGCAGCACCCCGGGCGGCAGCAACTGCACGGCGCCGACGCACTCGCGGCCGATGGCTGTCAGCAGGTCGAACGCGTCGGTGCTCGGCGTCGCGAACTTGCCTTGCAGGCGCGTGCGAATCGCATCGCTGTCGGGCAGAAGGTTGTCGAAATAGTTCTGCACCACCGGCCCGCGCTGCGGCGCGTTGCCTGGCGTCATCGGCAGCGACAGCGAAAGTCGGCGTGCCGCGGGCGAAGCGGTCCATTCGTCAGCGTACTGAAAACGGTGCTCGCCTTCGCGAACCGTCCATTCGCCGACCGTCTGACCATTGATCCAGACCGTCAAGGGGTGCGGGTGCCGGGGGCCGCGGCCTCGTTTGGAACGGCTCACCATGATGTGTCTCCCTTGTCGGTGATCGGCGCTTCGGCAGACGGCAATGCTTCCAGAACCAGACGATGACCCATGAGTGCGACCAGTCGCGAGATCTGGTCGAAGCTCGTGACACCGGGTGCCGCTTCGATCCGGGCCACGCGTTTCTGGTTCACGCCCAACTGTTCGCCGAGCTCGGCTTGGGTGAGGTGGCGGGACTGGCGCAATGCCTTCAGCACGGCGCTGAGTTGCTGGCTGGTTTCGAGTGGATACCGCATGCGGCTTACTACCTTGAAGTGGTGAATGGAATTTACTACTCAAAAATAGTAAAGTCAATAAACTACCTTGGACTGGTAATGCGCCGCGGCCTTCTTGGTTCGACAATGGCGGTCAGAAAGTGAAATCACCATGCAATTCGCCTCCCGCCTCGACAACGTCGAAACCTCCGCCATTCGCGAACTCTTCAAGCTGCTCGGCACACCCGGCATCATCAGCTTTGCCGGTGGCTTTCCGGACAGCGCCATGTTCGACGTCGAGGGCCTGAAAGAAGCCAGCGCCAGGGCCTTGAACGAAGAGGCGTCCGGCGCCCTGCAATACGGCGCCACCGAAGGCTACGAGCCGCTGCGCACGCAATTGAGCGCCTTCATGAAGAGCAAAGGCGTCGATGTCGATCCGAGCGGCCTGATCGTGACGACCGGCAGCCAGCAGGCGCTCGATCTGCTCGGCAAGACGATGATCTCGCCTGGCGACAAGGTCATCGTCGAAGGGCCGACATTCCTCGCGACCATTCAGTGCTTCCGCCTGTATGGCGCGCAGCTCATCAGCGCACCGATCGACGCGCACGGCGTGAAGACCGACGAGCTCGAGGCGCTCATCGCCGAGCACAAGCCGAAGTTCGTCTACCTGATTCCGACCTTCGGCAATCCGAGCGGCGCGCTGTTGAGCCTGGAGCGTCGGAAGAAAGTGCTCGAGCTGGCGGTCAAATACCAGACGCTGGTGGTCGAAGACGACCCGTACGGCGACCTGTATTTCAACGAGCCGCCGCCGCCGTCGATCATGGCTTTGAGCAAAGACGTGCCCGGCAGCCGCGAGCTGCTTGCGCACTGCGGCAGCATGAGCAAAGTGCTGAGCCCGGGCCTGCGCATCGGCTGGATGATCGCGCCGGCCGAACTGCTGGCCAAAGCCACCATGTGCAAGCAGTTCAGCGATGCGCACACCAGCACCTTCGCGCAGGCGACAGCCGGCCAGTACCTGAAGAGCGGCCGTATGCCGGCAACGCTGGACAACGTGCGCAAGGTCTACGGCGAGCGTGCCAAGGCGATGGCTGCAGCGCTGGAACGTGCACTGGGCGATGCCGTTGCCTTCGAGCAGCCGGACGGCGGGCTGTTTTTCTGGGCCCGACTCACGGGCGCGAACGGCAGGTCGTCGGATGCGGCTGCGTTCGCTAAACGGGCCATCGAACAGCGCGTGGCCTTCGTGCCCGGCGCGCCGTTCTATGCCGAGAAGCCCGACATGGCGACCTTGCGCCTGAGCTTCGCGACGGCCAACGTCGAGAAGATCGAAGAAGGCATCGCGCGGCTGGGCAAGGCGCTCTGAAAGTTACGGCGAGCGGTGCAGCCGCGGCGCCCCGAGCGCCACGAGGTTGTCCGCGATGGCAGCGTCGACATTGGGCCAGCGGCCCGACAGACGCGACAGCGTCATGATCGTTTGCAGCGCCTTCAGATCCTTGACGCTGGGTGCTACCTTGATCTGCGCGATCGCCGCGCCTGCGTTGCCGCCGTTGATGAGCGACATCACCTTGCTTGCCCAATCGTTTGCCCGTGCCATGAAATTTCCCTGATGCGCGTTGAGTGCCGAATGTAGCCGCGGTCTGCAGTCATTGTCATTGGCGCGGGGGCGCACGGTACGATGACCCATGAAAAAGACTTTCCAGCTGCGCCCCGAAGGCAAGCACCCCGACCGCGTTCTCGAGGCGATCAAGCATGAGGTCCGCAAATACATCAAGCGGGAGCGTCGGCGTCCGGTGCAGGCAGACACTGATTTTCTCGACTTCGATTGCAAGTTCGGCACGACCGCTGAAACGGCCGAAGCGGTGCACCTGTCGGCGTTGACCGCACTGATGGACGGCGTTGCCAAAGAAGCCGGCCCGCAGTTCTACGTAGAGATCCTCGGCAAGCCGGGTCATCGCACGGCCAAACCAGCATCGGGCACACCCGCACTTGAGGGCAATGCGCTGCCCGAGACAAAGGCTTAAAGTTCATTTTCCTCAAACGAAAGGGCTCATCATGGCAAAACCCACCGCCAGCAAAACTGCTGACCTCAAGACACGTCGCAAGGCTCCGCTCGCGACGCCGAGCGACCTGGCAGCCGAGGCCACGGTCGATATCGCGGCGGCGCTCAACGGCGTTCTGGCCGATGTGTTCGCGCTTTATCTGAAGACCAAGAATTTCCACTGGCACATGAGCGGCCCGCACTTTCGCGACTATCACTTGCTGCTCGACGAACAGGGCGACCAGCTGTACGCCATGACCGACCCGATCGCCGAGCGAATCCGGAAGACTGGCGGAACGACCCTGCGTTCCATCGGCCACATCGCGCGCATGCAGCGCATCAGCGACAACGACAGCGACTATGTCGATCCGCTCGACATGCTGTCTGAGCTGCGCGAAGACAATGCCACGCTGGCGGCCCGCCTGCGCGAAGCCCATAACGTGACCGACGAGCATCGCGACATCGCGTCGTCGAGCCTGCTCGAAAACTGGATCGACGAAACCGAGCGGCGCACCTGGTTCCTGTTCGAATCCAGCCGGCGCGGTACGCCGGCCTGATCCGTCGACGCATTAGCGTCGTTTACTGCAGGATCTCCAGCAGCCGGTCGAGGCCACCTTCGTTGATTGCGACCATGGCCTGTTCGCGAACCTTCGGCTTGGCGTGATAGGCGACCGACAGGCCGGCTTCGGCCATCATCGGCAGGTCGTTGGCACCGTCGCCGACGGCGATGGTTTCGGTCGGCGAGATGCCGAGCAAAGAAGCCACTTCGAGTAGCGTGCGGCGCTTCTCGACGCCGTCGCAGATATCGCCCCAGCTTTGCTGTGCGACCGCGCCGGTGAGCTTGCCGTCGGCCTCGTCGAGCAGGTTGGAACGTGCGAAATCGATGCCGAGCCGGTCCTTCACCCGGTTCGCAAAGAAGGTGAAGCCACCCGACACCAGCAGCACCTTGAGTCCTGCTGACTTGCACGCCGTGACGAGTTCGGTGGCGCCAGGGTTGAGGTGCAAGCGCTCGTCGTAGACCTGCTGTAGCGCAGCCACCGGCACGCCTTTCAACAGCGCGACGCGGCGTCGCAAGCTTTCCTTGAAGTCCTTGATCTCGCCACGCATGGTGGCTTCGGTGATGGCCGCGACCTCGGCCTTCTTGCCGACTGCATCGGCGATCTCATCGATGCACTCGATGTTGATCAGCGTCGAGTCCATGTCGAATGCGATGAGCTTGAAGTCGGCGAGGCGCAGCGGCGCCTTCACGCGCTGTAGCACAAGGCCGGACGTAGGTGCCGTGAGTTTGTTCATGCGACGACCGCTTCCTTGACCACCGGTTGCCCCAGGCTCCGCAGCACATCCCGCACCATCTGCGCCCGCTCTTTCGGCTCCTTCAACTCGCGTTCGATGCGCAGCTTTTCGTTGCCGGCCAACTTGATGTGCTTGTTCTTCTGGATCAGGTGAATGATCGCCATCGAATCGACCGGCGGGTCTTTCTTGAAAGTGATGTGAATCACACCCGGCGCAGCATCGACCTTGATGACGCCGTACGGCCGCGCGAGCACGCGCAGGCGGTGCGTGTCGATGAGTGTCTGCGCCTGCGGCGGCAACTTGCCGAAGCGGTCGACGATCTCTTCCAACAGGATGTCGATTTGGTCGGAGGTCTTCGCGGTCGCCAGCTTCTTGTAGAACGACAGGCGCAAATGCACGTCGCCGCAGTAGGTGTCCGGCAGCAGCGCAGGGGCGTGCAGGTTGATCTCGGTCGTGACGCTGAGCGGCGATAGCAAGTCCGGTTCTTCGCCCGCCTTGAGCGATCGGACGGCTTCGCTCAGCATCTCGTTGTAGAGCTGGAAACCGATCTCCATCATGTTGCCGCTCTGGTTATCGCCGAGCACTTCGCCCGCGCCGCGAATCTCCAGGTCGTGCATCGCCAGGTAGAAGCCCGAGCCGAGCTCTTCCATCTGCTGGATGGCTTCGAGCCGCTGTGCGGCGTGCTTGGTCAGGCCTTCGATGTCGGGGACCATCAGGTAGGCATAGGCCTGATGGTGACTGCGCCCGACGCGGCCACGCAGCTGGTGCAGTTGCGCCAGGCCGAACTTGTCGGCGCGGCTCATGACGATGGTGTTGGCGGTCGGCACGTCGATGCCGGTCTCGATGATGGTCGAGCACAACAGCAGGTTGTAGCGCTGCGCCACGAAGTCGCGCATCACACGTTCAAGCTCACGCTCCGGCATCTGGCCGTGGGCCACGGCGATGCGAGCCTCGGGCAAGATTTCTTCGAGCTTCTGGCGTCGGTTTTGGATGGTGTCGACTTCGTTGTGCAGAAAGTAGACCTGCCCGCCGCGCTTCAGCTCGCGCAGCACGGCTTCGCGAATCACGCCGGTGCCTTCGTTGCGCACGAAGGTCTTGATGGCGAGCCGGCGCTGCGGCGCGGTCGCGATCACGCTCAGGTCGCGCAGTCCTTCGAGCGCCATACCGAGCGTGCGCGGAATCGGCGTGGCTGTCAGCGTGAGCACGTCGACCTCGGCGCGCATCGCCTTCATGGCCTCCTTGTGGCGCACGCCGAAACGATGCTCCTCGTCGATGATGAGCAAGCCGAGGTTCTTGAACTTGACCGATGCTGAAAGCAGCTTGTGCGTGCCGACGACGATGTCGACCGTGCCTTCTGCCAGCCCCTTGGCGGCGGCGGTGATCTCTTTCGCGGAACGAAAGCGGCTCATCTCGGCCACCTTGACCGGCCACTTGGCAAAGCGGTCGACCAACGTCTGGTAATGCTGCTCGGCCAAGAGGGTGGTCGGCGCCAGAATCGCGACCTGCTTGCCACCCGTGACCGATATGAAAGCGGCGCGCAAGGCCACCTCGGTTTTGCCGAAGCCGACGTCGCCGCACACCAGCCGGTCCATCGGTTGCGGCGAGATCATGTCCTGAATGACGGCGTGGATCGCGCCCTTCTGATCAGCCGTTTCCTCGAAGCCGAAGTCATTGGCAAACACTTCGTAGTCGGCGGCTGAATAGCGGAATGCGTGGCCCTGGCGAGTAGCCCGCCGCGCGTAGATGTTGAGCAGTTCGGCCGCCGAATCGCGCACTTGTTCTGCGGCGCGGCGCTTGGCCTTTTCCCATTGACCGGAGCCCAGCTTGTGCAGCGGCGCCTCGTCCGCACTGACGCCGGTGTAGCGGCTGATCTGGTGCAACTGGCTCACCGGCACATAGAGCGTCGCCTTGTCGGCGTACTCGATGTGCAGCATCTCCTGCAGCAGCGGCTTGCCTTCGGCGTCGACGCCCTGACCGAGGTCCATGTGCACGAGGCCACGGTAGCGTCCGATGCCATGCGCGGAATGCACCACCGGGTCACCGACCTTGAGTTCCGACAGATCCTTGATCAGCGCCTCGACATCGCTGACCTGTTCCTGCTTTTTGTTGCGGCGGCGCGTGGTCGGCGTGGTCGCGAACAGTTCGGTTTCGGTGACGAAGTCGATGCCTGTCTCGCGCCATGCGAAACCGGCGACCAGCGCCGCGGTGGCGATGCCGATCTTCTCGTCGGGCGACGCCTCGAACTCGGCGAGCGAATCGAACGAAGGCGGATTGACACCGCTGGCCCGCAGGAAGTCGAGCAGGCTCTCGCGCCGGCCATCGCTCTCGGCGATGAGCAGCACGCGGTGCGGCGTGGTGTCGATGTGTAGCTTGAGGCCGACCAACGGATCGTCTGCGCCGCGAACGACGGCGAAGGGCGGTAGCTTGTCGAACTCGGCGTAAGGCACGCTGTCATCGACCGAGCGGATGGCCAGCTGCGCATGCGGCTTGGCGCGCAGGTAGAACTGTTCGGCGCTCAGGAACAGCGTTTCCGGTGGCAGCGCGGGCCGCTCAGGGTCGCCGCGCACCAGCCGGTAGCGCTCGCCGGTGTCCTGCCAGAAATGCTGGAACGCCGGCTCCAGGTCGCCGTGCAAGACAACCGTGGTGTCGGCACCGAGATAGTCGAACACCGTCGCCGTCTCTTCGAAAAAGAGCGGCAGGTAGTACTCGATGCCGGCGGTCGCGACGCCGTTGCCCATATCCTTGTAGATGCGGCTCTTGGTCGGATCGCCTTCGAGCATTTCGCGCCAGCGGCTGCGAAAGCGTGCGCGGGCGTCGTCGTCCATCGGGAACTCTCGTCCAGGCAGCAACCGCACTTCGGGCACGGGATAGAGGCTGCGCTGCGTGTCGGGATCGAAGGTGCGGATCGAGTCGATCTCGTCGTCGAACAGGTCGACCCGAAAGGGCACGAGTGAACCCATGGGGAACAGGTCGATCAGGCCGCCGCGCACCGCGTATTCGCCCGGGCTCACGACCTGCGTGACGTGCGTGTAGCCGGCGAGGGTGAGCTGCGCCTTGAGCTTGGTGTCCTGCAGCTTTTGCTTGGTCTTGAAGTGAAAGGTGTAGCCCGCCAGAAACGATGGCGGCGCCAGCCGGTACAGCGCCGTGGTAGCTGGCACGAGGACGACGTCCGCCTCTTTCTGGCTGATGCGCCAGAGGGTGGCCAGCCGCTCGCTGATCAAGTCCTGGTGCGGCGAGAAGCTATCGTAGGGCAGCGTCTCCCAGTCGGGAAACAGCGCACAGCGAAGCTCCGGTGCAAAGAAGGCGATTTCGTCGATCAGTCGCTGGGCGTCGTTGGCGTCAGCGGTGAACACTGCGGTCGCACGACCAGCGGATTTTTCGCGTGTCGCGAGCTGCGCCAGCATGAGCGCGTCGGCCGACAACGGGGGGCGCGGCAGCGTGAATCGCTTGCCCGCCGTGAGATGGGGGAGGTCCATGAATCGCTTCGAAAAATGCAGAACACCCCGCGCCGGATGGCGAGGGGTGTACGACCGTGCAATTCTAGAATGGTGGCCTCATTGCTGCTGGCGCGCTGGCTCATTCACCATTCGACGTTCTCACCGCGCCGATCTACAGGAATTGCATGTCGTCTTCGCGTCTCTATGTGCTCATCCCTTGCGCAGGCTCCGGCCATCGCGCGGGCGGCACGCTGCCCAAGCAATACCAGCAGATCGCCGGTCGGCCGATGGTGGCGCACACGATCGATGCTTTTTGGGCGCTGACGGGTCGCTTCACCGCATTGGCCTTGGTCGTGGCCGAAGGTGACCGCGACATCGCGACGGTGCTTCCGGACTTTCCGGGGACCGCCGAGCATTTGTTCAAGGTCGGCGGCGCGAACCGCGCGGCCAGCGTGCGCAATGGGTTGCAGGCGCTTCGCGGGCAAGGCGCGGGTCCGCACGACTGGGTGCTCGTGCACGACGCCGCGCGATGCCTCGTCACGCCGACGCAGATCGAAGCGCTGATTGCTGCCTGTGAGCACGATGCCGCCGGTGGCCTGCTGGCGCAGCGGTTGCCCGACACGCTCAAGGTCGCGTCACCCGAAGGCCGTGTGGCAGCGACCCTGACCCGTGCCGACAAGTGGCTCGCGCAAACACCGCAGATGTTTCGCATCGGGATGTTGCGCGACGCCCTCGAACGTGCCGGCGACAGCGTGACTGACGAGGCGAGCGCCATCGAGGCGCTGGGCTTGGCGCCCCTGCTGGTGCCGGGCAGCGCACAAAATTTCAAGGTGACCTATGCAGAAGACTTCTCACTGGCGGAGGCCGTGCTGAACAGCCGGCGCCGTATTGAGCGCACCGACAAACCATGACGATGCCCTTCGACATTCGCGTCGGCGAAGGCTGGGACGTGCATCAGCTGGTCGCCGGTCGCAAGCTGATGCTGGGCGGCATCGAGGTGCCGCACACCGCGGGCCTGCTCGGCCATTCCGATGCCGACGTGCTGTTGCACGCCATCACCGATGCGCTGCTGGGCGCTGCGGGGCTGGGCGATATAGGGCGACATTTTCCGGACACAGATGCCAGATTCCACGGCGCCGATTCCGCCGCGCTGCTGGCTGAAGCAGCGGCGCGCGTGCGGGCGGCTGGCTGGGCGATCGGCAATGTCGACAGCACCGTGATCGCGCAGGCTCCGAAGTTGGCGCCGCACATCCCGGCGATGTGCGAGCGGATCGCGACCGTGTTGAACATCGCGATCGACCGAGTGAACGTGAAAGCCAAGACGGCCGAAAAGCTTGGACCGGTCGGCGAAGGGCGAGCGATGGAGGCACGGGCCGTAGTACTTCTTTCGCGCTAGTTTTCTCTAGGGCCCGAACGCGCTGCCGCCCTTCGGTGGCGTTTCAGGTTTCTTACCCAACGGCGCGTCGGGCTTGATCGCTGAGCCCCGCGGCATGCGAATGTGCGCCGCCAGGCCGCGACCGGGCGTGCTGGTCAGCGCGAAGGTGCCCCCCATTCGCTCGATGTTCTTCGCCACGATCGACAGCCCGAGGCCCGCGCCGGCTGCCGACGTGCGTGCCGCGTCGCCTCGGAAAAACGGCTTGGTCAATTGCGAGAGCAGGGCGGGCGCCACGCCGGGGCCATGGTCGCGCACCTTGATCAGCACCGCATCGTTGTGGGCCTGAGCCTGGATGTTGATATCGGCCACGCCGGTCGCAGGCGTCTTGCCGTAGCGCCGCGCGTTCTCGACCAGGTTGGACATCACGCGCTGCAGCTCGACCTCGTCCGCCATCACGCGTAAATCGGGCGCGACATCGACCTTGATCTTCATGTCGTCGTGGTCCTGCACGGCATAGATGCAGGCATCGACCACGTCGCGCAGCAACACGGGTTTGAAGTCGACATGGTCCGGCCGGGCGTAGTCGAGGAACTTGTCGATGATCGAGTCGAGTTGGGCGATGTCGGCAGCCATATGGTTGCGCGCATCTTCGTCTGCCACGCTCAATTCGGTTTCGAGCCGCAGCCGTGCCAGTGGCGTGCGCAGGTCGTGCGAAATGCCGGCCAGCATCACCGCGCGGTCTTGCTCGATCTTGGCAAGCTGGTCGGCCATGCGGTTGAAGCCGATGTTGACGGCGCGAATCTCGCTGGTGCGCGCGCCTTCGTCGAGCCGGTGCGCCTCGTATTCGCCTTCGCGCACCTGGCGCGTCGCGCGCGAAAGCTGCTTCAGCGGCCGGTTGATGAAGCGCGTGATCAGCGCGGCGCCGGCCAGCGACAGCACCACGGCCGTCGCGAGCCAGACCAGCCACGTGCGTCCTCCGACCCGGCTGAAACGCGTCGGGTCCAGCAAGAGCCAGTAGTTGTCGCTTTCGATCGTGAAGCCGATCCACAGGCCCGGCTCGTCGTTGACGCGGCTCGCCACATTGGTGCCTTCGCCGAGCTGATCGATCAGCTCTTCAGTCACGCGCTGGTCGAGCGAGCCACTGGTGTAGGCCTCGACGCGGTCGTTCGGTTCGCGCGGCAGGATCCGCACGCCTTCCTGGTCGGCCAGCGTCTTGATGAGCGACACGCGGGTGATCGCATCGGAATACACCAGCGCCGCGCGCGTCAGGTTGACCAGCGACGCAATCTGATGTGCGGTCTGGATGGCGCGCGGTTCGTATTCGAGGGCGCGAAAGGTCTGCAGCCAGGCAAAAGTGCAGCCGAACAGCAGCAGCGCCAACAGGAAAAAGGTACGCCAAAACAGGTTGAAGCCGAGCTTCAGGCGAGCGCGACCGCGCTGCGGCAACCCTTCGAGCGGGCTTGGCAGCGTGACCGCGCCGGTGTCCTCGCCAAGCGGGTTCGGCAACGTCGATTTGGGGCCGGTGGCCGCCACGGAAATCAGGTGGTGCCGTCCGGCACGAACACGTAGCCGACGCCCCAGACGGTCTGGATATAGCGCGGCGCCGCGGCGTCGGATTCGACCAGCTTGCGCAGGCGCGAGATCTGCACATCGAGGCTGCGATCGAAGGGCTCGAACTCGCGGCCGCGTGCCAGCTGCGCGAGCTTTTCGCGCGACAGCGGCTGGCGCGGATGGCGCACCAGCGCCTTCAGCATCGCAAATTCACCGGTGGTGAGCGACAGCTCCTCGCCGTCTTTTTTCAACGTCCGCGAACCGAGGTCGAAACTGAATGGGCCGAAGTTGACGGTTTCGTTGTCGGTCGACGGCGCCCCCGGCGCCTCGAGTGGCGGGCGGCGGCGGAGTACCGCATGCACCCGCGCCAGCAATTCGCGTGGGTTGAAAGGCTTGCCCAGGTAGTCGTCGGCACCGACCTCGAGACCGACGATACGGTCGACGTCTTCGCCTTTGGCCGTCAGCATGATGATGGGCGTGCGGTCGTTGGCGGCACGCAGGCGGCGGCACACCGAAAGGCCGTCTTCGCCGGGCATCATCAGGTCGAGCACGATCAGATCGACCGTGTCGCGCAGCAGGATGCGGTTGAGCGCCTTGCCGTCTTCGGCAACGATGACTTCGAAGCCCTCTTGCGTCAGGTAGCGACGCAGCAGGTCGCGGATGCGGGCGTCGTCGTCGACGATCACGATCTTGTCGGTGCGAGCGGGGTTTTGATTCATTTCTACAACATTGAATTTGTAACAAAGCCGATTCTGAATGCGTTAGCAGGCCATTGAGCCGGTTTTCACAGTGCTTTGACACTAAGTTACAAAACTTGCGGACGCACGCGGTCCAGACGTTTGCGCGTTGCACGCCGGTGGCACAGTGCCACCATCTTGCCTTTTCGCCACATCATCTTTCTACGTCAGACGCTGCCTTTGGTCGTTGCTTTGCTGTGCTTGCCCGTGCTGCTCTTGGTGCCTGCAGTCGCGGCGCAAGACGGGCCGACGCTGGCGCGTCAACAGCGCCGCAGCGAGCTGCGCACTGCAGTGGACGCGCATCGTGCTTCGCAACGCGAGGAAGTGCGGCGCGAGGAAGCCACCGCCGGCCGTCGCCTGACGGCTGCAGAACTTGCGGAGTTGCGTGACCAAGTGCGGCAACAATGGGCAGCGCGGACCGAGCTGATCCGATCTGTGGAATCGCAACCTGTCGAGCGTATGGTCAGCGCTCCGGAGTCGCGTGCCGTACAGATCCCGGCGCCGCGTTTTCAGCGGCCCTGACCCCTGATCGCGGCGCCGAAATGCGACGCACGCGACCTATGCCGCGCGCCGGCTTGCTCCATCTCTCTTTTAAAAATGGAAGTCCCTTGTTTTGAACGCTACTAAATTGACAGTGGCATACGCCGTTCTTTCCGCGGCTGCCACGGGCTTCGCTCAGACCACGACCTCGGCGCCGCCGCAGAACGTACTGCAGTTGTCGTCCAACGGCACGGTCGAAGTCCAGCAAGACTTGCTCAGCATGGCGCTCGTCACCTCGCGAGACAACGCCGACGCGGCAATCGTGCAGACGCAGTTGAAGACCGCCGTCGACGCCGCCCTGACCGAGGCGCGCAAGGCCGCGCAGCCTGGCCAACTCGACGTGCGCACCGGCAACTTCAGCCTGTCGCCACGCTACACGCGAGACGGCAAGATCAGCGGTTGGCAGGGTTCGGCCGAACTGATCCTCGAAGGGCGCGACTTTCCGCGCATAACGCAGACGGCCGGCCGCATCACGACGCTGAGCGTCGGCAATGTCGGCTTCGGTTTGAGTCGTGAGCAACGAACCAAGGTCGAGGCGGAGGCGCAAACGCTCGCCATCGACAACTTCAAACAGAAGGCCGCCGAGCTTGCCAAGGACTTCGGTTTCGCTGGCTACAGCTTGCGCGAGGTGTCGGTCAACGCCAACCAGGCCAGCCCGATGCGGCCGCGCATGATGGCGATGGAGGCCAAGTCGATGGCGTCCGATTCGGCCGTTCCTGTCGAGGCTGGCAAGACCAGCGTGGTGGTCAACGTGTCGGGCTCGGTACAACTGAAGTAGTCGGGGCTTTTCGAATGTCCATGGATGGTCTGCTCCGCAAGGGCCGTTCACCGGATGACTTACGATGCGCTGAGACAATTGTTTGCATTCCCGAAGCCCGCTTTCATGACCGAACCGACCCTGCATCATGTGGCTTGCCACGACGCCTCCGGCGGTCACCGCATGGCTTACTGGCAGTGGGGCGATCCGCGCAGCGCGCATGTGGTGTTGGGCGTCCATGGGCTCACTCGCCAGGGTCGCGATTTCGATGCTTTGACTCTTTCGCTGTTGGCGCGGGCCGGTAGCGATCTTCGGGTGGTGTGCCCTGACATCGTGGGACGCGGCGAAAGCGACTGGCTCGCCAATCCGGATGGCTACCAGCTGCCGCAATACGCAGCCGACGTCATTGCGCTGATTTCGCAGCTGCATTCGGAGCAAGCGATCGGAACGCTCGACTATGTCGGCACCAGCATGGGCGGTTTGATTGGCATCGCGCTCGCCGGCAGCCCGGGCGTCCCCTTGCCATCGCCGATCCGTCGGTTGGTCCTCAACGACGTCGGCCCAACGCTCGATCCTGCGGCGCTCAAGCGCATCGGCGCTTATATTGGGCATGGCGGGACATATGAAACCCTCGATTCAGCGGCCGACGCACTCTGGGCGCTGTCGAGCACCTTCGGTCCGCACTCTTCGGCGCAGTGGCTGGAACTGTCGCGGCACATGGTGGTTCCTGCCGCGTCGCGCAGCGAGACCGGAGACGCCAAGGTTGCAGGCGGTGGCGATGTCGGCCCCTACGTGCTTCACTACGACCCGGCGATCGCACTGCCTCTGCGTGCAATGAGCGTTGAGGCCGCCACGCAAGGCGAGACGGTGCTGTGGGCGTTGTACGACGCCATCAGCGCCACGACTTTGCTTACGCGTGGGGCGCAGTCGGATTTGCTTGGGCGTGAAACGGCCTCTGCCATGACCGCACGGGGCCCGCACGCGCGCCTCGTGGAATTCGCCGGTGTCGGTCATGCGCCGACATTCGTGGCGGCGGATCAGATTGCCGTCGTCGCGTCGTTCCTGCTCGACTGACAGGTCGGTCGTCCTCCGTTTTACTTTTGTCCGCTGGTCTTTCCTGTGTCTGTATCCATGCCTGAGCATCTCGTCGTCGACTACCCACTGTCTGCCGCCACGGCTGATCGCGCGCCCGTCATCGACCAGATGCTGTCGCGTGCGCGAGCGTTCGCCGAACCGTTGATTGCGGACGAGACACTAGACACCGGCGAGAACACGCTGGCGCATGCCGACGCCGTGGCCAAGATCGTGGCGCACATGGGCGGTTCGGAGGCGATGCAGGCGGCGAGCTATCTGGTCTATTCGTGCCAGCACCTGAACCGCCCGCAAGAGGTGATCGCCAAGGTCTTCGGCGACAACTTCGCGGCGCTGGCCGTCGAGACGACCAAGCTGGTTCATGTGCAGAAGCAGGCGCGTTCTGCCACGGCCAGCACGCAGCTGTCCGATGGCCTCGGCTCGCAGACCGAGAACGTCCGCAAGATGCTGCTGGCGTTTTCTCGCGACCTGCGTGTCGTGATGTTGCGGCTTGCCTCGCGGCTGCAGACTTTGCGGCATGCGGCCGCCTGCAAAGTTCCGGTGGCCGAGAACGTGGCGCGCGAGTCGTTGCAGGTCTTTGCACCGCTGGCCAACCGACTCGGTATCTGGCAAGTCAAGTGGGAGATCGAGGATCTTTCCTTCCGGTTCCTCGAGCCGGAAACGTACAAGCTCATCGCCCGCCTGCTCGATGAAAAGCGCATCGAGCGCGAAGGCTATGTCGAGCAACTGCGCTCGACGCTCGAGCAGGAGTTGAACGAGCAAGGCGTGCAGGCCAAGGTTCAGGGGCGGCCGAAGAACATTTACAGCATCGTCAAGAAAATGCGCGGCAAGTCGCTCGACTTCGCACAAGTCTTCGACATCCTTGCGCTGCGCGTGGTGGTGCCCGACGTCAAGGACTGCTATGCGGCGCTGGCATGGGTGCACTCGCACTTTCAGCCGATCGACGAAGAGTTCGACGACTACATCGCGCGCCCCAAGCCGAATGGCTATCAATCTCTGCATACCGTGGTGCGGGCGGTCGTCGATGGGCAGGCCAGCAAGCCGATCGAGATCCAGATACGCACCGAAGAAATGCACGACCATGCCGAGCACGGCGTTGCCGCACACTGGGCCTACAAAGAGGCCGGCCACAAAGGGTATGCGGGGGTTTGGGCAAGCGGAGAATACGACGCCAAGATCGCAGTGCTGCGTCAATTGCTGGCGTGGGAACGGGACCTGTCGGGCGGTTCGCAAGGCCAGGGGCTGTTCGACGATCGCATCTATGTGCTGACGCCGGATGCGGCCATCGTCGAATTGCCACAGGGCGCGACCGCAGTCGACTTTGCTTACACGGTGCACACGAGTCTCGGCCACCGTTGCCGCGGCGCGCGCATCGACGGCGCGATGGTTCCGCTGAACACGCCGCTGCAAAACGGCCAGACGGTCGAGATCGTCGCGGCGAAAGAAGGTGGCCCGTCGCGCGATTGGCTTAACGGCGAACTCGGCTATCTGGCGAGCCACCGTGCACGCGCCAAGGTGCGTGCGTGGTTCAACGCGCAGATTACGCACGAGACGGTTGCGCGCGGTCGCGAGGCTGTCGAAAAGGTACTGCAGCGCGAAGGCAAGACGTCGATCAAGCTTGACGACCTGGCATCGCAGCTCGGCTTCAAGTCCGCCGACAACCTTTTCGAGGTGGTCGGCAAGGACGAGTTCTCGTTGCGCAACATCGAAATGTTGTTGCGTCCGCCGGAGCCCGCGCCGGGTGCCGATGACGGCGCGCTGATTCGCAAGTCTCGCGGGAGCGAGAAGTCGGCCAAGGGTGGCGTGCTGGTGGTTGGCGTTTCGTCGCTCATGACGCAGCTTGCCAAGTGCTGCAAACCGGCGCCGCCCGACGTGATTGGTGGGTTTGTCACGCGCGGCCACGGCGTCAGCATTCACCGCGCGGACTGCAGCAACTTTCGGCAAATGGCGAGCCGCAATGCAGAGCGCGTCATCGATGTGGAGTGGGGCGCGTCCAAGCCTGAGGACGGCGCCGTGTATGCGGTCGACGTGGCGGTTGAGGCATCGGACCGGCAGGGCTTGCTGCGCGATATTTCAGAAGTGCTCACCCGCGAAAAGATGAACGTCATCGGCGTGCTGACTCAGTCGATCAAGGGAACGGCGTGGATGACGTTCACTGTCGAAATCACCGATGCGGCGCGGCTGGCGCATGTTTTGAAGGTCGTTGCTGGAGTTGCTGGTGTGCGTTCTGCACGTCGGCGCTGAATAGCTCGATTTCTCGGGCTATAATTGCGCTCTCGAATGCATCCTTAGGCGCGTAGCTCAGCTGGTTAGAGCACCACCTTGACATGGTGGGGGTCGTTGGTTCGAGTCCAATCGCGCCTACCAATTTCCCGTTTTCAGATCACAGTTCCGGCATCACTGTTCAACTCAGGCCGGTCCAGCACTGTGGATCGTTGCGCAATTCGCCTCGTCGATCCGCTCGGCTCAGGTTTTTTGCAGCAAGCGGGTCAACTCTCACCACCGACCGCGGTATTTTGGACATACTACGTAACCAGATGTCCTCGACCACCACAGTTCCGACTTCCGCTTCGTCGCAGACCGCGATCGAGTCCGCACTCGAAGAGATGCGGCTCGCCGCGTTGTTGCGCCAGGCGCCACTCGAGTTCGCGCGCGTCGTCTATGGGCTGAACGACCGTGCCAATGGCCGTGCCGGCACCATGGCGGCCGAGGAGGTTGCGCGTACGGTGCGCCAAGGCTCACCGGTGACGCGAGAGCGTGCCGAGCAGCGAGCTCGGGCCTACCTGCCCGTCGCGGGGCAGGAGCATTGCCCGCGTTGCTGGATCTTCAACGGTATCAAGAGTCCGCTTCATTACCGTGAGCCGACCGACACGCGCCCTGAATCCGCTGCATGCAAGGTCTGCGGCGCTGAATACGCCACCGCGCTGGACTGACGCAGCAGCCTCGACGCGCGGCACGGGTGCCGGTCAGGGTAAACCTTGGCGCGACGCTGCGAACCCGCTCCCTAGAATGCCTTCGACGCGACGGCGCGAACACATGAAGGAGTTCCCAGTGCAGAGCAAGAAGTCCGGTAGCAAGCCGGGACAACGCGTCATCAAAAAGTACCCGAATCGAAGGCTCTACGACACGGAAACCTCCACCTACATCACGTTGACCGACATCAAGCAACTCGTGATGCAGAGCGCGCCTTTCGTGGTGCGGGATGCCAAGTCCGGCGACGACCTGACGCGCAGCATCCTGCTGCAGGTCATTCTCGAAGAAGAAGCGGGTGGCGCACCGATGTTTACCGAGCAGGTGCTGTCCAGTCTCATCCGGTTCTACGGGCAGACCATGCAAAGCTACATGGGCCCGTATCTGGAAAAGAACATCCAGGCGATGACCGAGGTGCAGGCCCAACTCTCCGAGAAAGCCGAAGGTCTGTCGCCGGAGATGTGGTCGCACTTCATGACGACGCAGTCCCCGATGTTGCAAGGCCTGATGGGCAACTACGTCGAGCAATCGAAGAACGTCTTTCTGCAGATGCAGGAGCAGATGCAGAAGAACACGGAGCAGGTGCTCGGCGCGTTCGGTCTGAAGCGCCCCTGAAAGCGGTATTGCCCGACGATAGCTGGGACAATACGGGGATATGAGCGAAGTTGTTTTCCCCGAACGAACGGCCCCTGTGGTCGCCGCCCCTAAAGTCGGCTTTGTCAGCCTTGGCTGCCCCAAAGCACTGACCGATTCAGAGCTGATCCTTACGCGCCTCAGCGCCGAGGGCTATCAAACCTCCAAAACGTTCGAAGGCGCCGATCTGGTGATCGTCAACACCTGCGGCTTCATCGACGATGCCGTCAGAGAAAGTCTCGACGCCATCGGGGACGCGCTGGCTGCAAACGGCCGCGTGATCGTGACCGGATGCCTCGGCGCAAAGACCGGCGAGCTTGGCGGCAACCTCGTGCGCCAGATGCATCCGAGCGTGCTCGCCGTCACCGGCCCCCATGCGACGCAGGAGGTCATGGATGCGGTGCATCTGAACTTGCCCAAGCCGCACGATCCGTTCATCGATCTCGTGCCGGGCGCTTTCGGCATCGCCGGGCTCAAGCTCACGCCGCGCCACTATGCGTACCTGAAGATCAGCGAAGGCTGCAATCATCGCTGCACCTTCTGCATCATCCCGTCGATGCGCGGTGACCTTGTGTCACGACCCGTAGGCGACGTGCTGAGCGAGGCCAAAGCCTTGTTTGAAGGCGGCGTGAAGGAGCTGCTGGTCATCAGCCAGGACACGTCGGCCTATGGTGTCGACGTCAAGTACCGCACCGGTTTTTGGGACGGCAAGCCGGTCAAGACGCGCATGCTCGATTTGGTGAAGACGCTCGGCGAAATCGCAGAGCCTTACGGCGCATGGGTTCGATTGCATTACGTGTATCCATACCCGAGCGTTGACGAAATTATTCCGTTGATGGCGAGCGGGCAGGTATTGCCGTACCTCGATGTGCCGCTTCAACACAGCCATCCGGATGTGCTCAAGCGCATGAAGCGTCCGGCCAGCGGCGAGAAGAATCTGGAGCGCATCGCAAGGTGGCGCGAAGGCTGTCCTGAACTGGTCATCCGGAGTACGTTCATTGCCGGTTTTCCGGGCGAGACAGAAGCCGAGTTCGAGCATTTGCTGGACTTCATTCGAGAAGCGCAGATCGATCGGGCCGGTTGTTTTGCCTACAGTTCGGTCGAGGGCGCGACTGCCAACGACATCCCCGGGATGTTGCCCATCGAAGAGCGCGAAGCCCGCCGTGGCCGATTCATGGAAGTGGCTGAAGCGGTGTCGATCGAGAAGCTGAAAAAGCGCATTGGCGCCACGATGCAAGTGCTTGTGGATTCAGCGCCGGGTCTGGGCCGAAAGGGCGGTGTGGGCCGGAGTTATGCCGACGCGCCCGAGATCGACGGCACTGTTCGGTTGCTGCCGCCAGAGAAGATCAGCAAGACCATGAAGGTGGGTGAATTCACCCGCGCTCGCATTGTCGGCGCCGAAGGCCACGACCTGATCGCGCTGCCGATTTGATGGCGCACGCGCATTTCGATCGGGCAACAAAAAAGCCACCGGAGACCGGTGGCTTGATTCGTATAAACCTTGAATGGTTTTATTTAAACTTGGTGCCCAGGAAGGGACTCGAACCCCCACGATGTTACTCGCTAGTACCTGAAACTAGTGCGTCTACCAATTCCGCCACCTGGGCCCACATGCTGCACAAGTGCAACGTGTTTTGAATTTCAGGAAAGAGAGAGATTGTATCAAAAATAATGGCCATCCCAGCGGCTTGCTGGATGAGATCGAAGGCTCGGTTCAAGGACATCGCGATGGGCACGGCTTCGTACAACGCGACGATGGTGAAGCCGACATTTATTTGCCGCCCAATGAGATGCGTGCGGTACTGCACAAAGACCGCGTCAAGGCGCGCGTGGTGCGACAAGACCGTCGCGGCAGGCCTGAAGGCCGTGTCGTAGAGATCGTCGAGCGCCCCGAGCAACCCATCATCGGCCGGCTGTTGCACGAAGGCGGCATCTGGCTTGTCGCTCCCGAAGACAAGCGCTACGGGCAAGACGTGCTGATCCCGAAAGGCGCTACCGGCACCGCGAAGGTCGGCCAGGTCGTGGTGGTGCAACTCACCGAGCCGCCTGCACTGTTCGGTCAGCCGGTCGGTCGCGTCAAAGAGGTATTGGGCGAGATCGACGATCCCGGAATGGAAATCGAAATCGCGGTGCGCAAGTACGGTGTGCCGCATGAGTTCTCGGAGGCGTGTCTGGCCGAAGCCAGGGCATTGCCCGACGCGGTGCGCCCTGCCGATAAGAAGGGGCGCATCGACCTGACCGATGTGCCGCTCGTCACCATCGACGGCGAAGACGCACGCGACTTCGACGATGCCGTGTACTGCGAGCCGGCCAAGGTCGGACGTGGCAAGGGCTGGCGATTGCTCGTTGCCATTGCCGATGTGAGCTCGTACGTGCAGACCGGCTCGGGCATCGACATCGACGCGTACGACCGCGCCACCAGCGTCTATTTTCCTCGCCGTGTCATTCCGATGCTGCCGGAGAAGTTGAGCAACGGCTTGTGCTCGCTCAACCCTGAAGTCGAGCGCCTGTGCATGGTGTGCGACATGCTGGTTGCAGCCGACGGTGAGATCTACGCGTACCAGTTTTACCCGGCCGTGATGTTCAGTCATGCGCGCTTCACGTACACCGAAGTCGCAGCGATTCTGGTCAACACGCGTGGCCCTGAAGCGGCCAAGCGCAAAGACCGCGTGAAGGACTTGCTGAACCTGTCCGACGTGTACAAGGCGCTGCTAAAGCAACGCGGCAAGCGTGGCGCGGTCGACTTCGAAACCACCGAGACGCAGATCATTTGCGACGACGCCGGGCGCATCGAAAAGATCGTCCCGCGTACGCGCAACGAGGCGCACCGGCTGATCGAAGAAGCCATGCTCGCGGCCAACGTATGCAGCGCCGACTTCATCGCAGAAGGCAAGCACCCCGGTCTCTATCGCGTGCACGAAGGCCCGACGCCCGAGAAGAAGGAAATCCTTCGGGGCTACCTGAAAGCAATGGGCGTCGGCTTGTCGATCACCGATGATCCAAAGCCCGGCGAGTTCCAGGCGATCGCGTTGGCGACGAAGGAGCGGCCCGACGCGCAGCAGATATCCACGATGTTGTTGCGCTCGATGCAGCAAGCGATCTACACGCCGATCAACAGCGGTCACTTCGGTTTGGCGTACGAGGCTTACACGCACTTCACCAGCCCGATTCGCCGTTACCCTGATCTGCTTGTTCACCGCGTCATCAAGGCGATTCTCAACAAGCAGAAGTACACGCTGCCGATGTTGCCGACGCCTGGCGAGGCGCATGCCAAGCTCGCAAAGCGGCTGGCATCGCGCGTCAAGGCGCCGACCACCAAGCCCGAGAAGGCTGCCGTGGCGCCCACCAAGGAAGTCCAGGCGTGGCAGGCCGCCGGCTTGCATTGCAGTGCCAACGAGCGCCGTGCCGACGAAGCCAGCCGCGACGTCGAGGCGTGGCTCAAGTGCAAGTACATGCGCGAGCATCTCGGCGAGGAATATGGTGGCGTCGTCAGTTCGGCGACGACCTTCGGCATCTTCGTCACGCTCGACGCGATGTACGTCGAAGGGCTGGTGCACATCACCGAACTGGGTGGCGAGTACTTCAAGTTCGACGAGATGCGGCAGGAACTTCGTGGCGAACGCACCGGTATGCGGTATGCGATAGGCACGCGTGTTCGTGTGCAGGTGAGTCGCGTCGATCTGGATGGTCGCAAGATCGATTTCCGTCTGGTGCGCGAGGGCGAAGACCTCACCTCGCGCGCGATGAAGGACAAGGGCGTGTCGTCGAGCGGCGCACCCGTCAAGGCTTCGGCCAAGCGCGGGTCGCGGCACAAGTCCGAATCCGTTGCCGAGCGCGGACATGATCGAGTCATTGCTGCTGCGAGTGCGGGCGGCAACGTAGCAATGGCAGCGGCGGCGCCGCAATCGGCCATGCAGGCTTTCAAGTCGGCCGTGAAGAACGCCGCAAACAAGATGAAGGGGCGCAAGCCGCGCCGTTGATTTCATCTTTGAACGAGTTTCACTTTGAACACCAGGAGAAAACAGACATGAGCGTTGAGAACAAGGGCCGCGTCGCGGTTGTCACGGGTGCCGGTTCCGGCATCGGCCGCGCGGCGGCACTCGCATTGCTGGGCGATGGGTGGAATGTCGTTCTCGCTGGCCGCCGGCTCGAGCCACTCGAAGCTGTGGCCGAAGAATCGGGCGCTGGTGTACGCGTGCTTGCCGTGCCGACCGATGTGGCCCGTCCCGAGTCGGTCCAGGCATTGTTCGCTGCCGCTGTCGATCGCTTTGCCCGTGTCGACTTGCTGTTCAACAACGCTGGCGTCGGTAATCCCGCAGGTCCCTTTGAAGATTGGACCGAAGCGCAATGGAAGGGCGTCGTCGACATCAACCTGAGCGGCATGTTCTATTGCATCCAGCAGGCTTTTCGCACGATGAAGGCGCAGACGCCGCGCGGTGGTCGCATCATCAACAATGGCTCGATCTCGGCAACGACGCCGCGCCCGAATTCGATCGCTTACACGGCGACGAAGCACGCGGTAAAGGGGCTGACCAAGACAGCGTCCCTCGATGGCCGCAAGTACGACATCGCCGTGGGGCAGGTCGATGTCGGCAACGCCATGACCGAGCTCGCTTCACGCATGGCCAAGGGCGTGCCGCAGGCCAATGGCGAATTGGGCATCGAGCCATTGATCGACGTGAAGATCGTCGGTCAGTCGGTGTTGTACATGGCGAACCTGCCGCTTGAGGCGAACGTCTTGTTCCACACCATCATGGCGACCAAGATGCCGTTTGTGGGGCGCGGCTGACCTGAAGCAGGGCTGGAGCTAATCCGGTCGTTGGCGGGCCAAGCCGTCAGCCGTAAGCGGGTGGTCTTCGGGCCAACGGTCGGCAAGGGCACCGTGCCGCCACACCGCTTCGCGCGCTGCGTCCATTGCCGATCGTCCACTAGCCAACGCTGCGCCCACCATCCCGGCCAGCACGTCGCCGGTGCCTGCAGTGGCCAGGCGCGCATTGCCGGTGAGGTTGATGATCGGTGCGGCAGCGCCTGCGGCAATGACCGAGCCTGACCCTTTCAGCACCACGACACCGAAACGCGCGGCCAAACTTCGGGCAGCGGCAAGGCGGTGCGATTGCACTTCACTCGCCGACGCTTCGAGCAGGCGTGCTGCTTCGAGCGGATGTGGCGTCAGCACCGTAGCGCGACCGCGTCGCACGCGCGCTTCGAGCAATTGCTGCAGGCTCATATCGAGGGCGATCGCGTTCAGGGCGTCGGCGTCGAGCACCAGTGCTTTGGCCGTCGAGATGACGCGCGGCAGCAGGGCGCGTACTGCGTTTCCGCCGCCGCAGCCGCAGACCACGGTAAGCGCGGACAGGTCGAGCGACTCGACCTTGCGCAACATCAACTCGGGTTGTTGGGTGTCGACCGCCGCGGCATGCGGATCGAGCAAGCCGACAAGCACGCGCCCGGCGCCGGCGTGAAGGGCAGCAGACGCCGCGAGTAGCGCTGCGCCCACCATTCCGGGCGCGCCACCGATCACGGCGACATCGCCGTAGCTGCCTTTGTGCGACGCATGCGCCCGCCGGGTTATCAGGGGTTTGCCAGCCAGCTTTGCAGTCGATGTTTCGACCGCGGTAGCGCATCCCAAGTCGTCGAACCAGACTTCGCCAGCGGCGTCGCGGCCGTGCGCGGTAAAGAGGCCGGGCTTCAACGTCAGAAGGCTCAGGCAGTAGCGTGTGGCGGCCGTCGTTGTTTTGTTGTTCGCCTGTATGTCGCCTGAGAAGGCCTTCGCGCCATCAACGGCGTTCGCGGAATTCGCCACAAGCACGCCAGTGTCGGCATTCAGGCCCGACGGCACGTCGATGCTCAACAGCGGCGCTTCGGCCGCGCGCATCAGCTGCAACCACTCAGCCATCTTGCCTTCAGGCGCGCGTGTCGAGCCTATGCCGAGCAGGGCGTCGATCGCAAGGTCATGTCGTGCGGGTGGCTCGTGGACGATGACGACGCCTGCGTCGCGGGCCCGCCGCAGAGATGCCATTGCGTCCGCGGGCAAACGCGCCGCATCGCCACAAAAAGTGACTACGGGCGCGAATCCGCGGCGCTGCAACTCGCACGCAGCTTCGAAGCCGTCACCACCGTTGTTTCCCGGACCGCAGGCGATCCAGACGGTGCGGGCGTGCGGCGTGATCGCCATCGCAAGCCGCGCGGTCGCCATGCCGGCGCGCTGCATGAGCGTGTGCGCAGGAAGGCCGGCGGCGTGTGCAATTTCGATGCGGCGCGTGGCCGCGATGTCGAATAGATCGCAAATCGTTTCGGATGTGATGCGTTGCATGACACTCGATATTTTCAGGCCAACATCAATCGTTCGACGCCCAGACCTTCGAGATCGATCTCGGGTCGTCGCCCTCCGACCAAGTCGGCCAGTACGCGCGCGCTTCCGCAAGACAACGCCCAGCCGCTCGAGCCGTGCCCGAGGTTGAGCCAGATACCTGTCACTCCGCTGGCGCCGAGCACCGGCGGACCGTCGGGCAGCATCGGTCGCGCACCCTTCCATTGCTGCACGCCCGACTGAAGCGTCGCTGCGCCCGGAAACCAGTCTTGCAACACCTTGTAAAGCGTCTGAAGTGCAGCGGGGTTCATGGTGTCGAGTGATCCACCGAGTTCTGCGCTGCCGGCTACGCGAACGCGTTGGCCGAGGCGAGAGATGGCGACTTTGTGGCGCTCGTCCATTACCGCGCTTTGCGGCGCGTTCAACGGCTCGCGGATGTTTGCGCTGATCGAGTGCCCGTACACCGGCGTCAGCGGAATCCGCAGGCCCAGCGGGCGCAGAAGACGCGCAGAAGCCAAGCCAGCACACACAACGACCGCATCGAAGGGAAGGGCGGGTGAACCGGCAGCCAACGAAAGGGAAGTGGGTGCCGATCGACTCAGGGGAGCGATATCGCAATTGAAATGAAATTGAGCCCCAAGTGCCTCGGCCTCCCACTTCAGGAGCAACGCGAATTGGCGGCAATTGGCGACCTCGTCGTCCGGCAGATGAATGGCGCCCGCCAGGTCCGTGTCGGTACTCAGTGCCGGCTCGATGCGCCGGGCTTCGTTGGCATCGACTTCCCGGAAATTCGTACCCGCTTCGCGCAATACGTCGAGGCCAGGCTGCACCAGTTTCTGCTCGCGTTTCGAGCGCAGCAAAACCAGGTAGCCATCGCTTCGCTCGTAGCTCAGCTCGCGGGCTTCGGTAATCTCGTGCAGGCGCGTGCGACTGTAGAACGCTAGGCGCTGCATGCGGCTTCGGTTGGCCAGGTACGTCTCCAGTTTGCAGGCCTTTTGCCAGCGTGACATCCACCTGACATCGCGCGCGCTGATCGGCCAGCGAAGCTTGATGGCGCCGTGCGTCGAAAGCAGCGACCGAAGCACCTTGCCGCGCATGCCTGGCGCTGCCCAAGGCGTGACGTAGCCGGGTGCGACCACGCCAGCGTTGGCAAAGCTGGCCTCTTCAGCGGCTGCGCCGCGGCGTTCGAAGACAGTCACCTCATGTCCGTCGGCCACTAACTCCCAAGCGGTTGTGACGCCGATGATGCCGGCGCCAACGATCGCGATTTTCATTCGAACTCTTTAATCAATGAGGGGTCCGCTGCTTGCCTGTGCAATACAGCGTTTGAAAGCCGCGAGAAGCAACTGTCCTTGCAAGCTACCGTTCTTGTAGTGTCCGCTCGATTTGCAAAGCGATGGCAAGCACCGCATCATCGTGCAGGGCGCCATGCCAGAGCATGAGGCCAACGGGTAGCTCGCCTTTCGCGTGGCAAGGGAGTGAGATGGCGCAGCCATCGAGCATGTTGACGATCGACGGGTTGCGCAAGAGCAGACTGTTAATGCGGAAGAACACGTCGTCGCGTTCTTCGCCCGGCGCCACACTCTCGATCGTGGGCGCCGTGATCGGCACCGTCGGTGACAGCACAGCATCGAAGGGCGCGAGGCTGCGCTCGACGCGAGTAATCCAGTCTCGGCGCGCAGCAACCAGATCGATGTACTGGTAAGCCGTCATGGCAGCACCCTTCAGGATGCGCTGTGCCACACGGGGGTCGTAGCCGGCACCGCTGCGCTCCAGCAACAACCGGTGCCACGCATAAGCCTCGGGGGCTGAAAAACCCCCGGTCGCGTTGAGGTTGGCGAGTTCGGCCAGCTCAGGCAGTTCAATCTCCTGGATGTACGCACCGGCAGCTCGGAGAGACTTGAGACCTCGCTCGAAAGCGATGGCCACGGTCGGCTCTAGGTCGTCGAAAAAAACGTTCTTGACGACGGCGAGTCGGTAAGCTGAAAGCGATGCCGTGCCAGCGACGACGCGTCGTGCCGCCAGAATTTCGTGCGCAGTGACTGCGTCGCGTACCGATCGCGTTATCGCGCAGACCGTATCGAGCGTGGTGGAGAGCGGGACTGCGCCATCGGTTGGCACCAGCCGTGCCGTGCTCTTGAAGCCGACGATGCCATTCAGAGCGGCCGGAATACGGATCGAGCCGCCCGTATCGGAGCCCAGTCCAATGAAGACCGCGCCGGTCGCGACAGACACCGCGGCGCCGGACGACGAGCCACCCGGAATGCGCGGCGTGGCCGTGTCGCATGCGTTGGCCGGCGTGCCATAGTGCGGATTGACGCCGACGCCCGAGAAAGCGAACTCCGTCATGTTGGTCCGGCCGATATTGACACCGCCGGCCTGACGCAGGCGGGTAACGGCGGTCGCGTCGGCCCTGGCCGTCGTTGAATGTGCGAGGACGACCGATCCGGCGGGGGTCGGCTGGCCGGCAATGTCGAAAAGGTCTTTGGCTGAAAACGCGAGTCCACTCAGAGGACTTTGCGGGGGCGCAAGGGCAGCCGCGGATTGAGCTTCATCAAACATGGTGCGGGTGAAGGCATGGGCGCATGCCGCAGACGCGGCGATGAGGACCGCTTCCTCCGTGGCTGTGGCCGCATCGGTCTGGCCCGCGAGCAGTGCAAGGCGTGTGGCATGGAGGTCGTTCATGGGGATGGAAAGCGTAAGCGCGGAAGGGGTGGGCAGGAGCGCGAAGTGGGACGCGACAAGGAGGAGTGACGGAGGTAAAACGAGAGCGGCAGTGCTATACTCGTATGGTTTCGCTGGTCATGCGGTGACGGTGTTTGGTGAGCTTGCTTTCTGGCAAGTTTCTCCCAAGTTACTTGTTACTGTGCCTGTTGAAACGCATCCGCAAACCAGCCCAATCAAGGTGTTGTGTCCTACTTCGAAGATGTTCGAAAAAGGCTCAAAACGGGCTGGATTTTAGACCCAACCTTTGGAGTTATTTCTATGTCGACCACCATGCGCGAAATGCTGGAAGCCGGTGTCCATTTCGGTCACCAAACCCGCTTCTGGAACCCCAAGATGGCCCCGTTCATCTTCGGCCATCGCAACAAGATTCACATCATCAACCTGGAAAAGTCGCTCCCGATGTTCCAGGACGCGATGAAGTACGCCAAGCAACTCACGGCCAACCGCGGCACGATCCTGATGGTCGGCACCAAGCGCCAGGCCCGTGAAATTGTGGCTTCGGAAGCCCGCCGCGCCGGCGTTCCTTTCGTTGACACCCGCTGGCTCGGCGGCATGTTGACCAACTTCAAAACCGTCAAGACGTCGATCAAGCGCTTGAAGGACATGAAGGCGCAGCAAGAAGTCGGGCTCGAAAGCCTGAGCAAGAAAGAGCAGCTGACCTTTTCACGTGAAATCGCCAAGCTCGAGAAGGACATCGGTGGCATTCAGGACATGGCCGCTCTGCCGGATGCGATCTTCGTGATCGACGTGGGTTTCCACAAGATTGCAGTGCTCGAGGCCAAGAAGCTCGGCATACCCATGATCGGTGTGGTCGACTCCAACCATTCGCCTGAAGGCATCGACTACGTGATTCCCGGCAACGACGACTCTTCGAAGGCCGTCTTGCTGTACGCCCGTGGCATCGCCGACGCGATCATCGAAGGCCGCAACAATGCCGCCGGTGACGTCGTCAAGGCCATCGCCGAAGGCGGCGGCAGCGACGAATTCGTTGAAGTCGAAGAAGGTGCTTCGGCCTGATCCACGCTCTCGCGAGCCTGAAGAAGGGGCTTCGTTGCCCTTTTTTTTATACTGATTTTTGAAGTTACGGAGATAGAAAAATGGCTGCAATCACCGCAAGCATGGTCGGCGAACTGCGCGCGAAGACCGACGCGCCGATGATGGAATGCAAAAAGGCCCTGACCGAGGCCGAGGGCAACATGGAAAAGGCCGAAGAGTTGCTACGCATCAAGCTCGGCAACAAGGCCGGCAAGGCGTCGGGCCGCATCACCGCCGAAGGCGTCGTCACGGCGTTTGTCGATGGCGATGCGGGCGGCATGATCGAAATCAATTGCGAAACCGACTTCGTTACCAAGAACGACAGCTTCCTGGCTTTTGCCAACGCCGCCGCGATGCTCGTGGCGAAGCACAGCCCAGCTGATATTGCTGGACTTGGCGCGCTTTCGTATGCGCAAGATGGCTTTGGCCCGACGCTTGAAGACGTGCGTCGGGGCCTGATCGGGAAGATCGGCGAGAACATGAGTTTTCGCCGCTTCAAGCATTTCGCGGGCAACGGCAAGCTGGCGTCGTACCTCCACGGCACGCGCATTGGCGTGATGGTCGAGTTCGAAGGTGACGACACTGCAGCGAAAGACGTGGCAATGCATATTGCAGCGATGAAACCCGTGTCTATTTCGAGCACCGATGTGCCTGCGGAACTCATCGAAAAAGAGCGCGCTGTGGCTGCCGGCAAAGCTGAGGAAGACCGCAAGACCGCCGAAGCCGAGGGCAAGAAAACCCAGCCGGCCGACATCGTCGCCAAGCGCATCGAAGGCGGCGTGCAGAAGTACCTGAAAGAGGTTTCACTGCATAACCAGGCCTTCGTGAAGAACGACAAGCAGACCGTTGAAGCCATGCTCAAGGCCGCCGGTACGAGCGTCAAGGGCTTCACCCTTTACGTGGTCGGCGAGGGGATCGAGAAAAAGGTCGATGACTTTGCCGCAGAAGTTGCTGCCCAAGTGGCTGCAGCCAAGGCGGCGGCGTAATTCCCGCTCTACACTCGCCCCGCAAACACCGAAGGAAAATGCCCATGTCCGAACCCCGCCCAGCCCACAAGCGAATCTTGTTGAAGCTGTCCGGGGAGGCGCTCATGGGCGATGACGCTTTCGGCATCAATCGCGCGACCATAGTCCGCATGGTCGAAGAGGTGGCTGAGGTGGTCAACATGGGCGTCGAACTGGCGGTCGTGATCGGCGGCGGCAACATTTTTCGCGGCGTGGCCGGCGGTTCGGTCGGAATGGACCGGGCCACTGCCGACTACATGGGCATGCTCGCCACTGTCATGAACGCACTAGCACTTGCCGATGCCATGAACAAGCAGGGGCTCGTGGCCCGCGTGATGTCGGCCATCGCCATTGAGCAGGTGGTCGAGCCTTACGTGCGGCCGAAGGCGCTTCAGTATCTCGAAGAGGGCAAGGTCGTGATCTTCGCTGCCGGCACCGGCAACCCATTTTTTACGACCGACACGGCTGCCGCGTTGCGCGGTGCCGAGATCGGCGCCGAACTGGTGCTGAAGGCGACAAAGGTGGACGGCGTGTACAGCGCTGACCCCAAGAAAGACCCGAACGCGACTCGCTACACGAGCCTGACCTTCGACGAGGCGATTTCGCGCAATCTCGGGATCATGGACGCCACGGCATTTGCGCTGTGCCGGGATCAAAAGCTGCCGATCAAGGTGTTTTCGATCTTTAAGAACGGTGCGCTCAAACGCGTCGTGTTGGGTGAAGACGAAGGCACTTTGGTGCACGCTTGAGGAGTACTTAGAGATGACCATTGCAGACATTCGCAGCGCGACCGACGTCAAGATGAACCAGTCGCTCGCCGCATTCCAGAACAACCTTACCAAGATCCGCACCGGCCGCGCCAACTCGGCGTTACTCGATTCGATCCACGTCGATTACTACGGATCGTCGGTGCCGCTGAGCCAGGTCGCCAATGTCTCGGTGCTCGACTCGCGCACGATCAGCGTCCAGCCTTGGGAAAAAGGCATGGGCGCCAAGATCGAAAAGGCGATTCGCGAAAGCGATCTGGGGCTCAACCCGGCGTCGATGGGCGACCTCATTCGTGTGCCGTTGCCAGCCATGAGCGAAGAGCGTCGGCGCGAGATGACCAAACTGGTCCGCAACGAGGGCGAGAGCGCCAAGATCGCTACGCGCAATCTTCGACGCGATGCCAACGAATCGGTAAAGAAACTGGTGAAAGACAAGCTGGCTTCGGAAGATGACCAGAAGCGTGCCGAGGCTGAGATCCAGAAAGTGACCGACCGTCATATCTCGGAAGTCGACCGCCTCGTCGCCGCCAAAGAGGCGGAGATCATGGCCGTCTAGCATGGGGCAAACACCTGCCGTGCCGAATCACATCGCCATCGTCATGGATGGCAATGGCCGCTGGGCCACGCGGCGGTTTTTGCCGCGTGTTGCCGGTCATAAGCAGGGTGTCGAATCGCTCCGTCGCTGCGTCAAGGCTTGCGTTGATCGTGGCGTCGGCGTGCTGACTGTGTTTGCGTTTTCTTCCGAGAACTGGAATCGTCCAGTCGAGGAAGTCTCCGGCCTCATGGACCTGATGGTGGGTGCATTGACGCGTGAAGTGCCGCGACTGAGCAAAGACGGTGTGCGTTTGCATTTCGTCGGTGAGCGTGGCGGTCTGTCCGAAAAGATATCCGCTGGACTGGTGCAGGCCGAGACAGCGACGGCGAACAACACGCACCTAATTTTCAACGTGTGCTTCAACTACGGTGGTCGATGGGACATCGCCCGTGCCGCAGCTGCATTGGCGGAGCGCGGCGAGCCGATCACCGAAGTGAGCCTCGACCGCGAGATGGCGCTTTCCCATGTGTCGGACCCCGATCTTTTTATTCGCACCGGTGGAGAGCAGCGATTGTCGAACTTCCTGCTCTGGCAGAGCGCTTATGCGGAGCTGTTCTTCAGCGACAAGCTCTGGCCGGAGTTCGACGAGGCCGCGCTGGATGAGGCGATCGGTGCCTTCCAGCGTCGCGAGCGTCGTTTTGGAAAGACCTCTGCGCAGCTTTCGTCGGGCGCCGAGCGCGCCAGACAGCCGGCCTGACGCAACTTAGGTCAAATGCTCAAGCAAAGAATCATCACGGCGATCGTCCTTCTGGCGATCTTGTTGCCGGCTCTCTTCTATCCTTCCCACGGCACCGTTTCGATTCCTTTCGCTTGTGTCATGCTGGCGTTGATTGCCGCAGCGGGTTGGGAGTGGGGCAAGCTAAATGGCTATGGGCAGGGTATCTCGCTGCTGTTCGGGGCCGAGATCCTTTGTCTTTGCCTGTTGTCCTGGGCGCTAGGTTTGCTAGACCAGTCGCTTTCCATCGTATGGATCGTCGCGAGTGCGGCATGGGTGTTGGGCGGGGCCTTTTTGCTGCGCGCCGCAGTGCCCGGCTGGCCGCGCATCCCCAAACCGTTGCGCGTGGTGGGCGGCTTGCTGGCGTTGTGGGTGGCCTGGATGGCCGCAGTGCAGGCTCGCATGATCGGCATTAATTTTTTGCTGTCGATCTTGCTGCTCGTGTGGGTGGCCGACGTGTTCGCGTATTTCGCCGGACGCGCCTTTGGCCTCAAATTTACGCGCAACAAACTGGCACCGTCGATCAGTCCGGGCAAGAGTTGGGAAGGGGTTTGGGGCGGTATGGCCGGTGTCCTGGTGCTGGCGCTGGCATGGGTTTGGGCCGATGCGTCGGCACAGGCGATGGTTGCGAGCCTCTACACGCGGCTGGCGCAACGGGGCTGGTGGTTGCTGCTGATCGGCGTGGTGTTCATGGCGGCGATGAGCGTGGTCGGCGATCTTGTCGAGTCGCTCATCAAGCGCAGCGCCGGCGCCAAAGACAGCAGCAGTCTGCTGCCCGGCCATGGAGGGGTGCTCGATCGGGTCGACGCACTGCTTCCGGCTTTGCCGATCGCGATGATGTTGTGGTCATTCTGTGAATACGCTTAAGCAGCGCATTACCGTGTTGGGCTCGACCGGCTCGGTCGGCGTCAACACGCTCGATGTGATTTCGCGCCATCTCGATCGCTTCGAGGTTTTCGCGTTGTCGGCCGCGACCAAGGTCGACGAACTGCTCGCCCAATGCATGCGTTTCAAGCCGCGCTTCGCTGTGATGGTCAGCGTGCCACACGCTGACCTGCTGGCCGACAAGCTGAAGCAAAACGGCAGTGCAACGCGCGTGCTGACGGCGCCGGACGCAATCGAAGCGATAGCCTCGCACGACGAAGTAGACGCAGTCATGGCCGCCATCGTCGGCGCGGCGGGGCTTGGCGCTTGCCTTGCTGCTGCGCGCGCCGGCAAGCGGCTGTTGCTGGCCAACAAGGAGGCGCTCGTGGTCGGCGGCGAACTCTTCATGCACACCGTGCGTGAGGGAGGCGCGACATTGCTGCCGATCGACAGCGAGCATTCGGCCATCTTTCAATCGCTGCCCGAAGACCCGGCGACCTGGGGTCGGCGCATCGATAAAATCATCCTCACCGCTTCGGGTGGTCCGTTCCGCACACGCGCCGCCGGCAGCTTGAGCCAGGTCACGCCGGAGCAAGCCTGTGCCCATCCCAACTGGGTGATGGGCCGCAAGATCTCGGTCGACTCCGCGACGATGATGAACAAGGCGCTCGAAGTCATTGAAGCGCGTCATCTGTTCGGTGTCTTGCCCGAACGGATCGAGGTGGTGATCCACCCTCAAAGCGTGGTGCATTCGATGGTGCAGTTCACCGATGCATCGGTCGTCGCGCAATTGGGTACGCCCGACATGCGCGTGCCTATCGCCGTTGGCCTCGCATGGCCTGAGCGCATCGAGAGCGGTGCGGCGCGGCTCGACTTCCGGACGATGGGTGCCTTGACGTTCGAGACGCCTGATGCGGCGCTCTTCCCAGGTCTCGATCTGGCATGGCAGGCACTGCGCGCTGCGCCGGGCACGACGGCCGTGCTGAACGCAGCCAATGAAGTTGCCGTTCAAGCTTTCCTGGATAGACGTCTGCGCTTCGACCTCATACACGCAGTGAACATGGAAACTTTGGAGGTGGTTGCTTCCTCCAAACCGTCGTCGCTCGCCGATCTGCTGGCGCTCGACGCGGTAGCGCGACGGGCTGCCAACGCCGCCGCGCTACGATTCGCCGCGGCCTGACGTTTCAAACAGGGGGAATTCCGATGCTCACAGTCGTTGCCTTTATCGTCGCGCTGGGTGTACTTATCGCTGTTCATGAGTACGGCCACTATCGCGTCGCGGTGGCCTGCGGCGTCAAGGTGTTGCGCTTCTCGGTCGGTTTTGGAAAGACGCTCTACCGGTGGCAGCCGAAGCGCCAGCGCCCGGGTCAGCAAACCGAGTTCGTCATCGGTATGTTTCCGCTCGGCGGCTACGTGAAGATGCTGGACGAGCGCGAAGGTGTGGTGGCGCCTGAAGAGCGGCATCGCGCTTTCAACGTCCAGCCGCTCCGTTCGCGCGCGGCCATCGTGGCGGCGGGTCCGATTGCGAATCTGCTGCTGGCGGTCGCGCTTTATACCGTCGTCAACTGGATCGGCGTGCAGGAGCCGGTGGCGACGCTGGCACGTCCGGTGCCGGCATCTTTAGCTGAACAGGCCGGCCTGCGCGGCGGCGAGCACATCACGCGTGCCGGCTTCGACGGCGAGCTCGACACGGTCGATTCGTTCGAAGACTTGCGCTGGCGCATGACACGGGCAGCACTCGATCGTCGCGACCTGACGCTCGAAATCTCGAACGAGGGTGGTAAGCCTGCGCGCGAGCTGGTGCTGCCGCTCAGCCGCGTCGAGGCCAAGGATGCCGACGCGCAGATGTTTCGCAAGATAGGCGTCATCGCACCGCTGACCCGTCCTGAGATAGGTGATGTCGTTGCGGGCAGCGCAGGCGACCGCGCCGGCTTGAAGAAAGGCGATCTCGTGCGATCGATCGGGACTGCGGCCATCGTGGACGGGCAGCAACTGCGCGAGGTCATCCGCGCTTCGGTGGATGACGGAAAGCCGAAAATGCAGGCTTGGGCAATCGAGCGCGGCGGGCGCTCGATAAGCATCGATGTCGTTCCTGACGTTCGCGACGAAGGCACCGCCAAAGTGGGTCGCATTGGCGCCTACGTTGGCGCGCCGCCGGTCATGGTGACTGTGCGCCAAGGTCCGATCATGGGCCTCTGGCGCGGCGTCGTTCGCACCTGGGAAGTGTCTGCTCTGACTGTGCGCATGATGGGCAAGATGGTTATCGGCGAGGCGTCTCTCAAGAATCTCAGCGGACCTCTCACCATCGCTGACTACGCAGGCAAATCTGCGAGCATGGGGCTCACCCAATACCTCATATTTCTGGCACTTATCAGCGTCAGTTTGGGGGTCCTGAATCTCATGCCTTTGCCTGTCCTCGACGGGGGGCACCTGATGTATTATCTTTGGGAGGGCCTGACAGGCAAAAGCGTATCCGACGCATGGATGGAACGCTTTCAGCGCGGCGGCGTCGCGTTGCTTCTCGTCATGATGTCGATCGCACTGTTCAACGACGTAAATCGGCTCCTTGGTTAACTTTCGGTCGTCTCTTTCCGAGCCGGCCCATTTCACAGATGAACAAACACTTCAGTCGCTTTCGCTTGCGTAGCGTGGCAGCGGTAGTCGCCGGTGCACTGGCTGCAACAGCCGCATGGGCTGTCGAGCCATTCACGGTTCGCGACATCCGGGTCGAAGGCCTGCAACGCGTGGAGCCGGGAACGATCTTCGCGTCGTTGCCGCTCCGTGTCGGCGACACCTACAGCGACGATCGTGGCTCTGCTGCGATTCGAGCGCTGTTCGATCTGGGGCTGTTCAAGGACGTTCGAATCGACGTGAGCGGCAACGTGCTGGTAGTCATCGTCGAAGAGCGTCCGACGATTGCCGATGTCGATTTCGCCGGCACCAAGGAGTTCGACAAAGCCGTCCTGCAAAAAGCGCTGCGCGAAGTCGGGCTGGCCGAAGGGCGCCCCTACGACAAAGCACTGGCCGACAAGGCCGAGCAAGAACTGAAGCGCCAGTACATCAGCAAGAGCCTGTACAACGCCACCGTCGTGACCACCGTGACGCCGACGGAACGTAATCGCGTCAACCTGACCTTCACGGTGAACGAAGGCGATTCCGCCCGCATCCGCGAAATCCGGGTCGTCGGCAACAAGGCCTTTAGCGAGTCGACCTTGCTCGACTTGTTCGATCAGGACAGCGGCGGCTTTATGAGCTGGTACACCAAGTCCAACCAGTATTCGCGCGCCAAGCTCAATGCCGACCTTGAGACGATGCGCTCGTACTACCTCACGCGCGGCTACCTCGAGTTCCGCATCGATTCGACCCAGGTCGCCATCTCGCCCGACCGGCAGGATCTGTCGGTTACCGTCAACGTGACAGAAGGCGAGAAGTTTGTCGTGGCTGGCGTCAAGCTCGCGGGCAACTATCTTGGCCGCGATGAAGAGTTCAAGTCGCTCGTCACCATCAAGCCGGGCGAGGCCTACAACGGCGAAGACGTCACGGCTACCACCAAGGCTTTCACAGACTATTTCGGTACCTTCGGCTATGCCTTTGCACGCGTGCAGGCACAGCCCGAAGTCGACCGCGTCAACAACCGCGTCAACCTGACGCTGCAGGCCGAACCTTCGCGCCGCGTGTATGTTCGCCGCGTGAACATCGGCGGCAACAACCGCACGCGTGACGAAGTCGTCCGTCGTGAGTTCCGTCAATACGAGGCGTCGTGGTACGACGGCGACAAGATCAAGCTGTCGCGCGATCGCGTGGACCGTCTCGGCTTTTTCACCGAGGTCAACGTCGACACGGTCGAAATCCCCGGCACACCCGATCAGGTCGACCTGACGGTGAGCGTTGTTGAAAAACCTACAGGCACTCTGCAGCTGGGTGCCGGCTTCTCCAGTGCAGAAAAGGTCTCTCTGACGTTCGGCATCACGCAAGAAAACGTCTTCGGTTCGGGCAACTACCTTGGCTTGCAGATCAACACCAGCAAGTACAACCGCACGATCTCAATTACGGCGACCGATCCGTACTTCACGGCCGATGGCATCTCCCGGACCTTCAGCCTCTATTCCGCGACAACGCGTCCCTACTATGCGGCGGACGGTGACTACAAACTCGTGCACGAAGGAGGCTCGATCAGTTTCGGCGTGCCGTTCAGCGAAGTCGACACAGTGTTCTTCGGCATCGGGCTTGAGCGCTATCGTTTCGATCCCGGCTCGAACGGAACCTACACGCTGGTCAACGGGCAATACGTCTACAGCGCCTCGCCTCAGGCATATCGCGACTACTTCGGGTGCACGACAAATGGCACCACCGGCATCGTGACCAGTTGTTCTAACGCGTCGGTGTTTGGCATCCCTCTGACCATCGGCTGGTCGCGCGATGACCGCGACAGCGCACTGGTTCCGACCCGCGGTCGCCTGCAGCGCGCCAACCTGGAAATCGGTGTCGGTGGCGACATGAAATATCTCAAGTCGAGCTATCAGTACCAGCAGTTTTTCCCGATCACCAAGCAATACACGTTCTCGATCAACGGCGAAGCAGGTTATGCCCGGCCGTATGGTGACAAGGCGTACCCGATCTTCAAGAACTTCTATGCCGGGGGCCTGGGTTCGGTTCGCGGCTTCGAGCAGAACTCGCTCGGCCCGCGCGACTTCGTCACGGGCGCTTCGCTCGGCGGTACCAAGAAGGCCATTTTCAATGCCGAATTGAGCACGCCGTTTCCAGGTGCCGGTAACGACCGTACGCTGCGGCTGTACTCGTTCTTCGACGCAGGCAATGTGTTCTCCACCCGTGGCACCGGTGTGACCGACGCACAATGGAAAGCGCAGCAAAAGATTCGCGCCTCGGTTGGTTTGGGCATCAGTTGGGTTTCGCCGCTCGGACCGCTGCGCCTTGCCTATGCGATCCCGATTCGTCAGCAGAAGCAGGTCGTTGATCCGAATAATGCGTTGATCGAATTGGTGCCTGCCGATCGCGTTCAACGCTTGCAATTTCAGATTGGAACTTCGTTCTGATGAGCAATTTGGTTCGTGCGGCCGGTACGCTGCTGATCTCTTTACTGGCATTTGTTTGTGCACCGTCGCAAGCGCAGGAAACGTTCCGCGTCGGCTTCGTCAACCCGGATCGTGTGCTGCGCGAGGCACAACCTGCCAAGGCAGCGCAAGCCAAACTCGAAGCAGAGTTCTCGAAACGTGAGAAAGACCTCGCGGGGCAGGGCGATGCCTTGAAGAGCGCCTCTGAAAAGTTCGAGCGGGAAGCGCCGACATTGCCTGAAGCCCAGCGTGCGTCGCGACAGCGCACGTTGGTAGACCAGGACCGCGACTTTCAGCGCAAGCGACGCGAGTTTCAGGAAGACCTGAATGCCCGGAAGAACGAAGAGCTGCAACAGGTCTACGAGCGGGCCAACCGCGTCGTGAAGCAAGTTGCCGAGGCGGAGAAGTACGACGCCATCCTGCAGGAAGCGATCTACATCAACCCAAAGCACGACATCACCGACAAGGTGATCAAGGCGTTGAACGCTCCTTCTTCGGCGCCTCCGCCGGCCGCTAGCAAATAAGAGGACGATCGCCGTGGCACTGTCGCTTGGCGCCATCGTCGACGCCCTGGGTGGCGAACTCCATGGCGACCGCGCGGTTTCGATCGAGCGGCTCGCGCCATTGAAAAGCGCGCAGGCAGACGCTCTCACTTTTCTCAGCAGCTCCAAATTCAACGACGACCTCGTCGTATCGAAGGCGGCTTGCGTGATCGTTGCTCCCGCGATGCGCGAAATCGCCGCAGCACGCGGCGCCTTTATCGTTGCAAGTGACCCGCAGTATTACTTCGCACTGCTCACGCAGTTGTGGAAGGCACACCTTGCACGACCGGCCACGCCGCGCATCCATCCCAGCGCCATCATCGATCCCGGCGCAGACATCGACTCGACGGCCCGTATCGGCGCGCTCTGCGTGATCGAGCGTGGCGTGCGGATCGGCGCAGACACTGTCCTTAAATCGAACGTGACGGTGAGCGAAGACTGCATCATTGGCGCGCGTTGCAACCTCTATCCGGGCGTGGTGATCGGTGCCGATGGCTTCGGAAATGCACTGCACGAAGGGAAGTGGGTCAAGATCGAGCAGCTTGGTGCGGTACGCATTGGCGACGACGTCGACATCGGCGCCAATACATGCATCGATCGTGGAGCGCTCGATGACACCGTGATCGAAGACGGCGTCAAGCTCGACAACCTTATCCAGATCGGTCACAACGTCCGAATCGGCAAGCATACGGCGATGGCCGGCTGCACCGGCGTCGCGGGCAGCACCAGCATCGGCGCGCATTGCACCATCGGCGGGCAGGGAATCATCATCGGGCACGTGACCATCGCCGACGGGGTGCATATCTCGGCCGGCACCACGGTCATGGGGTCCATCCTCAAGCCGGGCCACTACACTGGTGTGTTCCCCATCGACGACAATGCTTCCTGGCAGAAAAACGCCGCGACCGTCAGGCAGTTACACACTCTGCGCGATCGACTTAGGGCGCTTGAGAAAGCGGCCACGCAAGACAACAAAGCACCATGACAACGCCCGACTCCACGCTCGATTCAGCGCTCGACACATCGCTGGACATCCATCAAATCCTCAAGCTGCTGCCGCATCGCTACCCGTTTTTGCTGGTTGACCGAGTGCTGTCGATGGAAAAAGGCAAGCGGATCACGGCGATCAAGAACGTGACGATGAACGAGCCCTTTTTCAACGGACACTTTCCGCACCGGCCGGTGATGCCGGGTGTGCTGATGCTCGAAGCCATGGCGCAAGCCGCCGCGTTGCTGTCGTTCCGTTCGCTAGACATGGTGCCGGACGAGAACACCATCTATTACTTTGCTGCGATCGATGGCGCGCGTTTCAAGCGGCCTGTGGAGCCCGGTGATCAGCTCACGCTCGAAGTTGAAATCGAGCGCATGAAGGCCGGTATTTCCAAGTTCAAGGGTCGTGCGCTCGTAGGCACCGAACTCGCATGCGAAGCGACCCTGATGTGCGCCATGCGCCAGATCAACTGATCCTGAACGGCGCATGACGCAGGTTCATTCGACGGCGATCGTCGACCCCAAAGCCGAACTCGACGGTTCCGTCGCGGTCGGCCCTTACACGGTCATCGGCCCTCACGTGAAGATCGGTGCGAACACCACGGTCGGTGCGCACTGCGTGATCGAGGGTCGCACGACGATCGGCCAGGACAACCGCATTTTTCAGTTCTCGTCGCTCGGTGCAGTGCCGCAAGACAAAAAGTACGCGGGCGAGCCGACCGAACTGGTCATCGGTGATCGCAACACGATCCGTGAGTTTTGCACCTTTAACCTCGGCGTGCCAGGCGCGGGCGGCGTTACGCGCGTGGGCCATGACAACTGGATCATGGCCTACACCCACATCGCGCACGACTGCTTGGTCGGCGACCACACCACGTTGGCGAACAACACGACGCTCGCGGGCCATGTCGAGCTCGGCGACTGGGTGACGATCGGCGGGCTCGTCGGCATCCACCAGTTCGTGAAGATCGGCGCACATGCGATGGTCGGCTTCGCCACCGCCGTGTCGCAGGACGTACCGCCTTTCATGCTGGTCGATGGCAATCCAATGGCGGTACGCGGCTTCAACCTGGTGGGCCTGCGGCGGCGCGGTTTCTCGCCGGAGCGACTCGCCGCGGTCAAGCAGATGCATCGTCTGCTGTATCGGCAAGGTAAGACGCTCGACGAGGCCCGTGCCGGCATCAGCGAGTTGACGGCCGAGATGCCCGACGCGGCGGCCGAGGCCGCGCTCATGAGCGACTTTCTGTCCAGCGTCACGCGCGGTATCGCGCGTTGAGCCGGGTGAAGCATTCAGAAACCCGAACCGCTGAAGCGGGCATGAACAGCAAGGTCGGTCCGCGGCAATTCGCGATGGTGGCGGGCGAGCCATCTGGCGACCTGCTGGCCGGACTGCTGCTCGACGGGTTGCGGGCTCGCTGGCCTGCCCTCAAGATGGTCGGCATCGGCGGTCCCCGCATGCTTGCACGCGGCTTCGAGACCTGGTGGCCGCAAGAGAAGCTGGCAGTGCGCGGCTATGTCGAAGTACTGCGCCACTACGCAGAGATTTCCGGCATTCGCCGACAGCTGAAAGCCCGGCTGCTGCGCGAATGGCCCGATCTTTTCATCGGCGTCGATGCGCCTGATTTCAATCTCGACCTCGAGGCAAGCCTGCGAGGTCGCGGCATCAGGACCGTGCACTTCGTTTGTCCGTCGATCTGGGCGTGGCGTGCCGACCGCGTCGAAAAGATCCGCGCAGCAGCCGATCATGTGCTGTGTATCTTTCCGTTCGAACCCGCGCTGTTGGCCGAGCACGGCGTGTCGGCGAGCTACGTGGGTCATCCGCTGGCCGATGTCATTCCGATGAAGCCCGATCGCGCCGCAGCCCGCGTGGCGTTGGGCCTAGATGCGAATGCGCCGGTCGTCGCGCTGCTGCCGGGCAGTCGCCGCTCCGAAGTGCGTTACCTGGCATCACGATTCTTCGCAGCGGCGGCGCTCATGAAGCGCGCAAAACCGAACATGCAATTCGTGGTGCCGGTCATTCCCAGCCTGCGCGCCGATGTCGTTGCCGCGCTTCAGGCCAGCGGCATAGCCGACCAGATAACGCTGCTCGATGGCCAATCTCATGCGGCGCTCGCTGCCTGCGATGCGACCTTGATCGCCAGCGGCACTGCCACGCTGGAGGCCGCGCTTTTCAAGCGTCCGATGGTCATCGCGTACAACATGAACGGCATCTCGTGGCGCATCATGCAAAAGAAGCAGTTGCAGCCTTGGGTCGGATTGCCGAACATCCTTTGCGGTGAGTTCGTCGTACCCGAATTGCTGCAAGACGCTGCCACGCCCGAGGCTCTGGCCGAGGCTACGCTGGCATGGCTGCAAGCCCCCGACAAGGTGCGTGCGCTCGAACAACGTTTTACGACGCTGCATCAGCAACTGCAGCGAGATACGCCGACACTGTGTGCCGATGCGATCCAAAAAGTTCTTGAAGGCTGAACAGTCGCGCCTGGTGTGGGACGCGCCAGGTCTGCTTGCGGGCGTGGACGAGGCAGGCCGTGGTCCGCTCGCTGGCCCCGTCGTCGCGGCCGCGGTCATCCTCGACGATTCACGGCCCATTCGCGGCCTGGCCGATTCCAAGACGCTGACGGCGTTGCAGCGGGAGCGGCTCAACGAGCAGATTCTGGCGAAGGCGTTGTGTTGCTCCATCGCGCACGCAACTGTCGAAGAGATCGACACTCACAACATCCTTCAGGCGACGATGATCGCCATGCGTCGTGCCGTCGAGGGGCTGCGACTGAAGCCTGCCAAGGTGCTGGTCGACGGGAATCGGTTGCCGACGCTCGATGTGCTGGCCGAAGCGGTCATTCGGGGCGATGCATTCATCAAGTCGATCTCGGCCGCATCGATCATTGCCAAGGTGCATCGCGATAAGCTTTGTCAACAGTTGCACGACGAGTTTCCGCAGTACGGCTTTGCCGGTCACAAGGGCTACGGCACGCCCGAACACCTAGAGGCATTGCTGCGTCACGGTGCATGCATTCACCACCGGCGTTCATTCAGTCCTGTCGCGGCGGCATTGGTGCGCATGGGCGCTGTCGCTATCGGCGTTCGGGTCGAAACGACGGTGACACAAATCGAATTGCGCGTCTTACCCACAACGCCTTCGATGCTCGGATTCGGGCAGTGACGTCGCCCGACGTCAGCCATGTCAGCTCGCGCGACAACCCGCTCCTGAAAGACCTGCGCAAGCTGTCGCACGACGCAGGCGCCTATCGCAGACTCGGCCGCCTCTGGCTGGAGGGGGATCACCTATGCCGAGCCGCGCTGGAACGTGGCGTGCGGCCGGCCATAGCAGTATTTTCCGAAACGTACTGGCCGCAGGCCAAGGTGGAATGGTCCGGCGCGGCAGTCAAAACAATCGTGATCGAGGATGCGTTGCTGGCCGCAGTGAGCGCGCTCGCGTCGCCGGCGCCGATGGGTTTCGTGATCGATCTGCCCGAGCCGCTCGTGCTCTTGCCAAACGCGCCCACCGTCATCCTCGATCGTTTGCAGGACGCGGGCAATGTGGGCTCGATTTTGCGCAGCGCATCGGCGTTCGGTTTCAGGCAAGTGATAGCGCTCAAGGGCACTGCGGCGCTTTGGGCCCCTAAGGTGCTGCGTGCGGGGATGGGTGCGCACTTCGGCTTGCGTCTGATCGAAGGCGTCGAGGTCGACGTTCTCGACAACCTAAAGGTGCCGCTCGTCGCCACCAGTTCGCACCAAGGCGAATGGCTGCACCAGCTCCGCTTGCCGAATCCCTGTGCCTGGCTGATGGGCCACGAGGGGCAGGGCGTGTCCGCCGCACTCGCTGCGCGCGCAACAACGCACGTGCGCATCGCGCAACCGGGTGGCGAAGAGTCGTTGAACGTGGCCGCGGCCGCCGCAATCTGCCTTCATGCCAGCGCTGCGACGTCCGTTTTGTAAGTTTGGGGCAGCAGCTCGCGGCTATAATCAAAGGCTTTCCCGCTCATACCCCGCCCACAGCGAACGCTAGCCAACTCCTGGACGAAAGTCGCGACCCTTCGAGTCAAATCAGGGTTCGTTTTGGGCGTAATCCATCCGGAGAACCCCAGTGCTTTTGTCTCTCAAGGGAGCTTTCCCACCCGCCATCCTGGCGCTTGCAGACGGCACAGTCTTCCAAGGCAACTCGATTGGCGCCGCCGGCGCCACGACTGGCGAAGTGGTGTTCAACACCGCCATGTCCGGCTATCAGGAAATCCTGACCGACCCCAGCTATTGCCAGCAGATCGTGACGCTCACGTATCCGCACATCGGCAACTACGGTGTCAATGAGGAAGACGTCGAGGCCGACAAAATTCACGCGGCAGGCTTGATCATCAAAGACTTGCCGCTTATCGCGTCCAACTTCCGCAAGACCGCTACGCTGAGCGAATACTTGGTGGTTGGCAAAACTGTTGCCATCGCCAACATCGACACGCGCAAGCTCACCCGCCATCTGCGGACCCACGGCGCGCAAAACGGCTGCATCCTGGGTTTGGCCGAAGGAGAAGCCGTGACGCAGGCGCTCATTGACAAGGCGATCGCCGCCGCGAATGGCGCCCCCAATATGGCCGGGCTCGACCTAGCCAAGGTGGTGTCGGTGCAGCATGCCTACGAGTGGAACCAGACCGAGTGGAAGCTCGGCTCCGGCTACGGCGTGCAGATCACGCCGAAATTCCATGTCGTCGCCTACGACTACGGCGTCAAGAAAAACATCCTGCGCATGATCGCGCAACGTGGCGCGCGCATCACCGTCGTGCCGGCGCAAACACCGGCGGCCGACGTGCTCAAGCTCAAGCCCGACGGCATCTTTTTGGCCAATGGCCCGGGCGACCCGGAGCCCTGCGACTACGCGATCGAATCGACACGTGCATTGATCGACACCGGTATTCCGGTCTTCGGTATTTGCCTCGGCCACCAGATCATGGCGCTGGCCTCCGGTGCCAAGACCTTCAAGATGAAGTTCGGCCATCATGGCGCGAACCATCCGGTGAAAGACCTCGACAACGGCCGCGTGAGCATCACGAGTCAGAACCATGGCTTCGCGGTGGACGAGAAATCGTTGCCGCCCACCTTGCGACCGACGCACATCAGCCTGTTCGACAACACGCTGCAAGGCCTGGCGCGTACCGACAAGCCCGCGTTTTGTTTCCAGGGTCATCCGGAAGCGTCGCCGGGTCCGCACGACATCGGCTATTTGTTCGATCGCTTCACGGCATTGATGGAAAAGCACAAAGCAGGGAACAAGAATGCCTAAGCGCACCGATCTAAAAAGCGTCCTCATCATCGGCGCCGGCCCGATCATCATCGGCCAGGCCTGCGAGTTCGATTACTCGGGCGTTCAGGCCTGCAAGGCGCTGCGCGAGGAGGGCTACAAGACCATCCTCATCAACAGCAATCCAGCGACGATCATGACCGACCCGGCCACGGCCGACGTGATCTACATCGAGCCGATTACCTGGCAGACGGTCGAAAAGATCATCGCCAAGGAGCGCCCCGATGCGATCCTGCCGACCATGGGTGGCCAGACTGCGCTCAACTGCGCTCTCGACCTCTGGCGCAACGGCATTCTCGACAAGTACAAGGTCGAACTCATCGGCGCTACGCCGGAGGTCATAGACAAAGCAGAAGACCGTCTCAAGTTCAAAGACGCGATGACCAAGATCGGTCTTGGGTCGGCGCGCTCGGGCATTGCGCATTCGATGGACGAAGCGTGGGTCGTGCAGAAGACGTTGGGCTTTCCGACCGTGATCCGCCCCAGCTTCACACTCGGTGGTACCGGCGGTGGCATTGCCTACAACCCCGACGAATTCGAGACCATCTGCAAGCGCGGCCTCGAAGCATCGCCCACCAACGAGCTGCTGATCGAAGAGTCGCTGCTCGGCTGGAAAGAGTACGAGATGGAGGTCGTGCGAGACAAGGCGGACAACTGCATCATCGTGTGCTCGATCGAAAATCTGGACCCGATGGGCGTGCACACAGGCGACTCGATCACGGTAGCGCCGGCGCAGACCTTGAGCGACAAGGAATATCAAATCCTACGCAACGCGTCGCTCGCCGTGCTGCGTGAAATCGGCGTCGACACCGGTGGTTCCAACGTCCAGTTTTCGATCAATCCCAAAGACGGGCGCATGGTCGTGATCGAGATGAACCCGCGCGTGTCGCGTTCGTCGGCTCTGGCGTCCAAAGCTACCGGTTTCCCGATTGCCAAGGTTGCTGCCAAGCTGGCAGTCGGCTACACGCTCGATGAATTGCGCAACGAGATCACGGGCGGCGCTACGCCCGCCAGTTTCGAGCCCAGCATCGACTACGTGGTCGTCAAGATTCCGCGTTTCGCTTTCGAGAAGTTTCCTCAGGCCGATTCGCGTTTGACGACGCAAATGAAGTCGGTGGGCGAAGTGATGGCCATGGGCCGCACCTTTCAGGAGTCCTTCCAGAAAGCATTGCGCGGTCTCGAAGTCGGCGTCGATGGGATGAACGAGAAAACGCAGGACCGCGAAGTTCTCGAGAAGGAATTGGGCGAACCCGGCCCCGAGCGCATCTGGTATGTCGGCGATGCTTTCGCGATGGGCCTCAGCGTGGACGAAGTGTTTGCGCTGACCAAGATAGATCCGTGGTTTTTGGTGCAGATCGAAGAGATCGTGAAGATCGAACTCGAACTTGAAACGAAGTCACTCGACGACATCGACAAAGACACTCTGCTTGCGCTGAAGAAGAAGGGTTTTTCTGACCGTCGACTGGCGTTCCAGTTGAAGACAACCGACACCGCGGTCCGTGAGAAGCGCCGAGCCCTCGGTGTGCGCCCGGTCTACAAGCGCGTCGACACTTGCGCAGCCGAGTTTTCGACGAACACCGCGTACATGTACTCGACGTACGAAGACGAGTGCGAGGCTGCGCCGACGAACAAGAAGAAGATCATGGTGCTTGGCGGCGGTCCCAACCGCATCGGCCAGGGCATCGAGTTCGACTACTGCTGCGTGCACGCTGCGTTGGCGCTGCGCGAAGACGGCTACGAGACCATCATGGTCAACTGCAATCCGGAAACCGTTTCGACCGACTACGACACGAGCGACCGCCTGTACTTCGAACCGCTCACGCTCGAAGACGTGCTCGAAATCGTCGATAAAGAGAAGCCGATCGGCGTGATCGTTCAGTACGGCGGCCAGACACCGCTCAAGCTGGCGCTCGACCTCGAAGCCAACGGCGTGCCGATCATCGGCACCTCGCCCGACATGATCGATGCGGCCGAAGACCGCGAGCGCTTCCAGAAGCTGCTGCACGCACTCGGTTTGCGTCAGCCGCCGAACGCGACGGCGCGCACTGAGCCTGAAGCCCTTGAAAAGGCAGCATCCTTGGGTTATCCGCTGGTGGTGCGCCCGAGCTACGTGCTCGGCGGACGCGCAATGGAAATCGTGCACGAGCAGCGCGACCTCGAACGCTACATGCGTGAGGCTGTCAAGGTGAGCCACGATTCACCAGTGCTGCTCGATCGTTTCTTGAACGACGCTGTCGAGTGCGATGTCGATTGCATCCGCGACACCGAAGGCACGACGCTGATCGGCGGCGTGATGGAGCACATCGAGCAGGCGGGCGTGCATTCGGGGGACTCGGCGTGTTCGTTGCCGCCTTACAGCCTGAACGCCGACACGATCACCGAACTCAAGCGGCAAACCGCCGCGATGGCCGAAGCGCTTCACGTCGTGGGCTTGATGAATGTGCAGTTCGCCATTCAGCAAAAGGACGGCAAAGACGTCATCTATGTGCTCGAAGTGAATCCGCGAGCGTCGCGTACGGTGCCTTTCGTCAGCAAGGCGACGGGCATTCAGCTCGCCAAGGTGGCGGCGCGCTGCATGGCCGGCCAATCGCTCAAGTCGCAAGGCATGACAAAAGAAGTGACGCCGCCGTATTTCAGCGTGAAAGAGGCGGTGTTCCCGTTCGTCAAGTTCCCGGGTGTGGACACGATCCTGGGTCCTGAGATGAAGTCGACCGGGGAAGTGATGGGCGTGGGCAAGACCTTCGGCGAGGCTTTCGTGAAGTCGCAGATCGGCGCAGGCACGATGTTGCCCAAGTCCGGCAAGGTGTTCATCTCGGTCAAGAACAACGACAAGCCGCGCGCCGTGGACGTGGCACGTGGCCTTGCCAAGCTGGGATTCGAGTTGATTGCGACCAAGGGCACCGCGGCTGCGATTTCGGCAGCAGGCGTCGCTTGCGCGGTCGTGAACAAGGTAACCGAAGGCCGTCCGCACATCGTCGACATGATCAAGAACAAGGAGATCGCGTTGGTCATCAACACGGTCGAAGAGCGTCGCAATGCGATCACCGATTCGCGCCAGATCCGCACGTCGGCGCTGCTGGCCCGCGTGACCACCTTCACTACGATTTTCGGGGCAGAAGCCGCGGTCGAAGGCATGCAGCACATGGATGAGCTGGGTGTCATTTCGATTCAGGAAATGCACGCGCAGCTCGCTGCGGCTTAATGCCTGCAGCAGAGCGAGGGGAGTGCGCTATGGACACGCAGCTTGTAGAGCTCGATCTCGCCGACTGGACTGCGGCGAAGCCGAACGATGCGTGGATCGCGGCGTTGGAAGCGGGCAAGGTGCTTTATTTTCCGCGCCTCGGATTCGAGTTACTGCCGGAAGAGCGGGGCCTGTTGACGCCGGCCGTTCTTTCGCCCGATGTGCGCAATATCAGCCTGAACGCCGATGGCAAGCTCAAGGGCGCAGCCGGCGACGATGCGGTACAGCGCGCCGCCGCCGCTATGGTGTCGCGATTTCGTGAGCAGGCGCAGCAGCTCATACACGGGCTGTTGCCCCACTACACGCCCGCGTTGCGACTCGCGCCCACGAGCTATCGGCCAGCGCAGGTGGAGACGCGAGTACAGTCCTGGCGCGCCGACGACAAGCGGCTGCACGTCGATTCGTTTCCCTCTCGGCCCAACTACGGCGAGCGCATCCTGCGTGTGTTCACCAACGCCAACCCAGACGGACTGCCGCGGGTCTGGCGGGTGGGTGAACCATTCGAGGCAGTGGCTGCCCGCTTCTTGCCGCGGACCAAGCCCTATGTGCGATGGCAGGCCAAGCTGATGCGGGCTTTGCGCGTGACCAAGTCGCTGCGCAGCGAATACGACCACCTCATGCTGCAGTTGCACGACGGCATGAAGTCCGATCTGGAATACCAGAAGACCTCGCCGCAGCAAACCGTGTCGTTCCCTGCCGGGTCGGTGTGGGTCTGCTTTTCGGACCAGACATCTCATGCGGTCATGTCAGGCCAGTACATGCTGGAGCAGACGCTGCACCTTGCTCCTGCCAAGCAATACAATCCGAATTCGAGCCCGCTCGCCATACTGAGCCGGCTGACCGGACGCAATCTCGTCTGACCTGTCCCCAACCGACCGCCGAACGGTATCGTTCGGCGGTTTCGTTTTCTGGAGCAACAAACGTGGCTACTCTTTCGACAACCATCCCCATCACCAAGCGCGGCGCCGAGAAGCTGCGCGAAGAACTGCATCGCCTGAAGACGGTTGAACGGCCTTGGGTCATCAACGCTATCTCCGAGGCGCGTGCGCAAGGCGATCTCAGCGAGAACGCCGAATACGAAGTCGCCAAAGACCGCCAGGGCTTTATCGAAGGCCGCATCCAGGAGGTCGAAGGTAAGCTGTCGGCCGCACAGATCATCGATCCGACCGAGGTCGACGCCGGTGGCAAAGTCGTCTTTGGCTCGACGGTCGAGCTGGAAGAAGAAACATCCGGCGAAGTCGTGAAGTACCAGATCGTTGGCGAAGACGAAGCCGACTTGAAGCTCGGGCTCATCAACATCTCCAGCCCGATTGCGCGTGCGCTTATCGGCAAGGAAGAGGGCGACACTGCGGAGGTGCAAGCGCCTGGCGGGCTGAAGCGCTACGAGATCATGGGCGTCAGCTACGTCTGATTCTGAAGACTCCGAGAGCCGAGACTTTTGCCGCAATGAAAGACCGATTCGCACTGCTGCTCGCCTCCTTTTGGTGGGGAAGCCTCACGACAACCGGCTTTTTGGTGGTGCCTATGGCATTCGCCAAGCTTGGCAGCCCGGCGGTCGCCGGCAATTTTGCAGGGCAGTTGTTTGCCGCGCAGACTTGGGTAGCTTTGGGCTGCGGCATTGCACTGCTGACTTACTTTCGATCGAAGATGGTCGATGGCGTGGCGCCGGCAATTCGAATCGCGATCTCTTTGATCGTCGTTGCACTCTTGCTCGCCCTGATGCAGGAGTACGCCGTTTCGCCCCGCATCCTGGCGCGCGACGACCTCAAGCTCTGGCACGCCGTCGGCAGCGGCATGTATCTGGCGCAATGGGCTCTTACAGCAGTCCTGCTCTGGCGTATGGCGCCCTCAGCGCAAAAACCCGCGGCCTGAAACTTGGGTCATTGCTGAGCCACTGCAGCCCGAGCGACCGCGGGCGGCTGCGAAGCCGCTACTCTTTCCAGTAACGCGCAACCCAGTTCGCGGGCCGGATGTAGCGAAACAACCGGTTGCGTCGTCCCGCAAGCGCATCGGGCGGATTGCATTCACCATGAAAAATCATGATCCGCGAACCGTCGGGCACGAAGGGTTCACGCCACAAGTTGGTCGGGAATGGCGGAATCCCGTGGTACTTGAAGCTGGGGCACCACTGCGTCGGCCAGTAGTTGAGCTTGTGCTGTCGGTACAAAAAATCCGACAGATAGCGCTGTTCGTTTCGAAACTCGTCCTGAACTTTCTCCGTATTGGCACGAAAGTAGTCGAGCACATCGGCGTGGGCACCCAGCTCGAATCGATACACCGATGAATTGCCGGTGATGCGCTCGCGCCGCCAGGGCCGCGCGTAGTCATGAATGATCAGGAATTCACCGGGCTGCTCGAAGAACGCATCGAGACCGCCTACGACGACCACGTCGACATCCAGGAAAAGCGCCGTACCGCTTAGACCGTACAGATCGGCAGAGAAGGTGGTCAGCTTTTTCCAGGCGCCGTCACGCTGGCCGGGCGCGAGGCTCAGGTCCAGCGGAGGGATCGGAAGGCACAAGACTTCTGGCCGTATGCCGGCGCCATCGTCCGTTAAACAGACAAATTTGAAGTCTCCGCTCAGATGGCGCCGCACCATCGCATAGAGCCGGTTGACGTATTCAGGGCCGTACTTCGTTCCCCACTTCATGCAGAGGATGTGGCGCTGGCCACCCGACTTCGCAGGCGACAGCGACGGGCTCGCAGGCACGCTCAGTCTGCCTGGCGGCGCTTCTTGGCCGACAGTGGTCGCTTGGCCTTCGCCCGCTTGATGGTGCCGCCGGGGGTCAGGCGCTGGTTGCCGAGCACGCGAAGCGTCTTGATCTCGGGGCGCTGACCGAAACGCTTGCTGTACTTGACGATCTTGACGTCCCGCGGGCCGGGCATGCGGTCTTCGTCGACTTCGCGTTCTTTCTCGACCTTGGGGCGCCAGAGCACCAACAGCTTACCGATGTGCTGGATAGGTGCGGCGCTGAGCTCGTCGGCCAGCGTTTGCATCATGGCTTCGCGAGCGACGCGGTCGTCCGAGAAAACACGCACTTTGATAAGGCCGTGCGCTTTCAGGGCGGCGTCGGCCTCCTTTAAGACGGCAGGGGTGAGCCCGTCGCCACCGACCATGACGATCGGATCGAGGTGATGCGCTTCGGCGCGATGCACCTTGCGTTGTGCGGGGGAAAGTTGAATGGCAGGCATCCCCGTATTATCGAGCGTAGATGAATACCAAAACCACGGGCAAGAAGGTCAACAAGGCTTGGCTGCACGATCACATCAACGATCCGTACGTCAAGCTCGCGACCCGGGAGGGCTATCGTGCTCGGGCAGCCTACAAGCTCAAGGAGATTGACGAGACGCTGGGGCTGATCAAAGCGGGGCAGTTGGTGGTCGACCTCGGCTCCACGCCTGGCGCTTGGAGCCAGTACGTCCGGCGGCGCATGTCTCCGGGTGGCGCAGCGGCCGGGGCGTTGCAGGGCACGATCATCGCGCTCGACTTGCTGCCGATGGAACCGATCGAGGGCGTCACTTTTCTTCTCGGTGATTTTCGGGAAGATGCGGTGGTTGACCAATTGAAAATCGCCATGGGCGGGCGGCTGGCAGATGTGGTCGTGTCCGATATGGCTCCAAACCTGTCCGGCATTGCTTCGGCCGACACCGCTCGAATCGAGCATCTGGTCGAGCTTGCTATCGAGTTTGCACAGAACCACATGAAGCCAGAAGGCGTTTTGGTCGCCAAGGTATTTCACAGCGGGGGTTACGACACGCTGGTCAAGCTGTTTAAAGCGAACTTCAGAACGGTCAAGCCCATCAAACCCAAGGCGTCGAGGGACAAATCTTCCGAGACGTTTTTGGTTGGCATGGGTTTGCTGGGCGCACGTACGGAGTGAAGCGCGCGCACCGTTTTGGGCAATGCCCTTGAATTTGCCTCAAACCCGTGCCGGCCCTATGGCTGCTATAGGTAATTTCCGGGGTTTCGCAGCTTGAAAAGCCTAAAATAAGCTGCAGTTGCGTTGTCTACCGCGCGTTTTCATTTTTCTGTCACGCGCTTCCGACTGGAGTTTTGTTTGAACAATCAGTGGTTTTCAAAAGTTGCCGTCTGGCTCGTCATCGCGATGGTGCTGTTCACTGTTTTCAAACAGTTCGACACACGCGGCGCGGCAGGCGCCAACAATGTCGGTTATTCGGACTTCCTTGAAGAAGTGCGCGGTAACCGCATCAAGAGCGCGACCATTCAAGAGGGACAGGGCGGCAGCGAGATCGTGGCGGTCACCAACGATGACCGAAAGATCCGCACCACCGCGACCTACCTGGACCGTGGTTTGGTCGGCGACTTGATCGCCAACAACGTCAAGTTCGACGTCAAGCCGCGTGAAGAAGGCTCGCTTCTCATGACACTACTGGTCAGTTGGGGGCCCATGCTTCTGCTGATCGGCGTCTGGGTCTATTTCATGCGACAGATGCAGGGCGGCGGCAAGGGCGGTGCATTCAGCTTCGGCAAGAGCAAGGCTCGCATGCTGGACGAGAACACCAACACGGTCACCTTCGCCGACGTCGCGGGTTGCGACGAAGCCAAGGAAGAAGTGAAGGAAGTCGTCGATTTCCTGAAGGACCCCGCACGATTCCAGAAACTCGGCGGCCGCATTCCGCGTGGCTTGTTGCTGGTCGGCCCTCCCGGCACCGGCAAGACACTGCTTGCTAAGTCGATCGCCGGCGAAGCGAAGGTTCCGTTCTTCTCCATTTCCGGTTCCGACTTCGTCGAAATGTTTGTCGGTGTGGGCGCAGCACGGGTGCGCGATATGTTCGAGAACGCCAAGAAGAACGCGCCTTGTATTATCTTCATCGATGAAATCGACGCGGTCGGTCGCCAGCGTGGCGCCGGTCTTGGCGGTGGCAACGACGAGCGCGAACAGACCTTGAACCAGATGCTGGTCGAGATGGACGGTTTCGAAACCAATCTCGGCGTGATTGTTGTGGCGGCGACCAACCGCCCGGACATTCTGGACGCTGCTCTGCTCCGCCCGGGTCGTTTCGACCGTCAGGTGTATGTGACGCTACCGGACATCCGCGGGCGCGAGCAAATTCTTGCCGTGCACATGCGCAAAGTGCCGCTCGGCCAGGACGTGAACCCGAATGTGATCGCACGCGGCACGCCCGGCATGTCCGGCGCCGACTTGGCGAATCTCTGCAACGAAGCCGCTTTGATGGCCGCCCGCCGCAATGCCCGCGTGGTCGAAATGCAGGACTTCGAAAAGGCTAAAGACAAGATCTTCATGGGCCCCGAGCGCAAGAGCATGGTCATGCCCGAAGAAGAACGTCGCAACACGGCGTATCACGAGTCGGGTCACGCGCTTCTCGGCAAGCTCCTGCCCAAGTGCGACCCGGTGCACAAGGTCACCATCATTCCGCGGGGCCGTGCCTTGGGCGTGACGATGAGCCTGCCCGCGCAAGACCGCTATAGCTATGACCGTGAGTACATGCTGAACCAGATCAGCATGCTATTTGGTGGCCGCATTGCTGAAGAGGTGTTCATGCACCAGATGACAACTGGGGCGAGCAACGACTTCGAACGTGCGACGCAAATCGCGCGTGACATGGTCACCCGCTACGGCATGACCGAGTCGCTTGGCCCGATGGTCTATGCCGAGAACGAAGGCGAAGTGTTCCTAGGCCGCTCGGTCACCAAGACGACGACCATGAGCGAGCAAACCATGGAAAAGGTCGACGCCGAAGTGCGCCGCATCATCGACGACCAGTACGCCATGGCGCGTCGGCTGATCGAAGAGAACAGCGACAAGATGCATGCGATGGCCAAGGCCTTGCTCGAATGGGAAACCATCGACACCGAGCAACTGGATGACATCATGGCCGGCAAGGCGCCGCGCCCACCGAAAGACTGGACGCCACGCGTACCACCTTCAGGCAGCGGTGGTGGCAGCGGCGGCGCGCCGACGGTTCAACCCGATCCGGCGCCGACCGCGGCCTGAGGTGAAATTCGCAGCAGCGATGAACGGGGCCTCTGGCCCCGTTTTTTATTGGGCGAAGCAATGGGTGGCGACCAAATGATGGCGCTCGCTGAACAGCCGTTGTCGTCGAGGCTGTACTGGCAGACCACGCGCTTCAAAGTCGACCTCACGCAGCCTCGCGTGATGGGCATCGTCAACGTGACTCCCGATTCGTTTTCCGATGGCGGACAACACGCTTCGACCGAAGCGGCATTGCGGCACTGTGAGCACTTGGTCGAAGAGGGCGTGGACATTCTCGACATTGGCGGCGAGTCGACACGGCCCGGCAGTCCCGCGATAGGGCTGCAAGAAGAGCTTAATCGCGTGCTTCCTGTGCTGCGCGAGGCGCTGAAGTTAGGACTACCGGTGTCGATCGATACGTACAAGCCCGAAGTGATGAGCGCTGCGCTCGATCTGGGTGTCGACATCGTCAACGACGTGTGGGCTCTGCGGCAGCCTGGTGCGCTGGAAGTGATCGCTGCGCATCCGTCGTGCGGTGTTTGCCTGATGCACATGCACCGCGATCCGCAGACGATGCAGGCACTGCCGATGGAGGGCGACGTTGTCGCGCCCGTACTGTCGTTTTGGGCGCAGCGTACAGCGGCGCTTCGGGCGCTGGAGGTTGCAGCGGAGCGTATCGTGCTGGATCCAGGCATCGGTTTCGGCAAGACCGTTGCGCAGAATTTTTCATTGCTTGCGCGTCAGCGCGAGTTGATTGCGGTGGGTCGTCCGCTGCTCGTTGGTTGGTCGCGCAAATCTTCGCTCGGCGCAGTAGCGGGCATCGAATCGGCAGCGGCGCGCATGGTGCCGAGCGTCGCTGCGGCGGTACTGGCGGCCGAGCGTGGCGCTTCGGTCCTGCGCGTGCACGATGTGCGCGAAACCGTCGCGGCACTTGCCGTCTGGCGCGCGATGAAAGCAGAAAAACAACCAGCACAGGAGCAGTCGACATGACCAGAAAATACTTCGGAACCGATGGCATTCGCGGCACGGTCGGCCAGCCGCCGATCACGCCGGATTTCGTCTTGCGTCTTGCGCACGCAGTCGGCCGCGTGCTTAAAAAAACCGAATCGCGTCCGCGAGTGCTTATCGGCAAAGACACGCGAATCTCGGGTTACATGCTCGAGTCGGCACTCGAGTCGGGTTTCAATTCGGCAGGCGTCGATGTGGTGCTTTTAGGGCCGTTGCCGACGCCTGGCGTGGCTTACCTGACACGCGCCCAGCGCGCCAGCCTGGGCGTGGTGATCAGCGCCAGCCACAATGCTTTTCCCGACAACGGCATCAAGTTTTTCAGCGCACAGGGCACAAAGCTGGACGATGAGTGGGAGCTGGCGGTCGAGACCGCGCTCGAAGAAGCGCCCGTGTGGGCCGACTCGGCGCAACTTGGCAAGGCCCGACGTCTCGGCGATGCGGCGGGTCGGTACACCGAATTTTGCAAGAGCACCTTCGCCTATGACCTGACGCTGCGCAACATGAAGCTCGTGGTCGATGGCGCCCACGGCGCTGCTTATCAAGTCGCACCTCAGGTCTTCCATGAGTTGGGCGCCGATGTCACCAGCATCGGCTGCGCGCCCGATGGGCTCAACATCAACAAGGACGTCGGTGCGACGCACCCGCAAGCGCTGATCCAGGCGGTAAAGGACCGTGGCGCCGATTACGGTATTGCGCTGGACGGTGACGCCGACCGATTGCAACTCGTCGACTCGACCGGTCGTCTTTTCAACGGCGACGAACTGCTGTACCTGATGGTGGCGGAACGCATCGGACGGGGCGAGAAGCCAGTGGGGGTAGTCGGCACGCTGATGACCAACAAAGCCGTCGAAGTCGCCCTGCGCAAACTCGGCGTCGAATTCGTACGCACCAAGGTCGGCGATCGCTATGTGCTGGAAGAACTCGAAAAGCGCGGCTGGTTGCTGGGTGGGGAAGGCTCGGGCCATTTGCTCGCCCTCGATCGGCATACGACAGGCGACGGCATCGTCAGCGCGCTGCAGGTGCTGCAAGCCTGCGTGCGTAGCGGAAAGACGGTCGCACAGTTGCTGGAGGGTGTGACGCTCTTTCCGCAGACGCTGATCAACGTGCGGGTCGCTCCCGGGCAGGACTGGCAGACCAATGCGGCGCTCGCGAAAGAAAGCGAACGCGCTGAAGCGAAGTTGGGCGACGCCGGTCGCGTGCTGATTCGCGCCAGTGGTACGGAGCCCGTCGTGCGCGTGATGGTCGAGGCGCGCAACGCGCAAGACGCCGAAAGCTTTGCGCGGCGCATTGCCGCCACACTGGAAACCGCCGATTGAGCACGCAGATCGTGCCGTTGGTGAATGCCGTGCACGCAAGTGACGGGCACAGCTTCTCCAAATTTACAGAGCCGTCGATCACGCTCATAGCGGGAATCGGAGTCGCCGGAGATGCGCATGCCGGCCTGACCGTCAAGCATCGCTCTCGCGTTGCCAGAGATCCACATGCGGTCAACTTGCGGCAGGTTCATCTGCTGCACGCCGAGTTGTTCGATGAGTTGATCGAGGCGGGATTCGCGGTGTTTCCGGGCGACCTCGGAGAGAACATCACGACGCGCGGGATCGATCTGCTGGCACTGCCGAGCGGCGCACGCCTGGTGATCGGGCGCAGTGCTGTGGTCCAAGTCACCGGGCTGCGCAATCCATGCAGTCAACTTAATCGATTTCAGCCGGGGCTCATGACTGCGACGTTGGGCAAGGATGCCGACGGTCGTCTGGTCCGCAAGGCGGGCGTGATGTCGATCGTCGTGGCGGGCGGCGAAGTGCGCGCAGGCGATCCGATCGGCATCGAATTGCCCGCAGGCAAACTGAAACGATTGGAGCCGGTGTGATCGAAGTTTTCATTGCGGACTACCGCATTCCGGCACAGATCGCAGCAGTCGTCAGCCTGTTGGACAGCTACGCACGCGATCCTGCGGGAGGTAACGTTGGATTGGCCGAAGACATCAAGCAGGACCTTCCTGCAGCCTTGGCCGCGCGGCCGCAGATGTTCAGTGTGCTGGCTTTTGACGACGGTGAACCGATCGGGCTGGTCAACTGCATAGAAGGTTTCTCAACCTTTGCATGCAAACCATTGGTCAACGTGCACGACGTCGTCGTGTTGGAGAGCCATCGCGGCCGGCACATCGTGCATCGCATGTTCGCTTGCGTAGAGGCCGAGGCGCGCACGCGTGGCGCCTGCAAACTCACGCTCGAGGTGCTATCGGGCAACCAGCCAGCCCTGCGCGCGTACGAGCGCGAGGGCTTTGCTGCGTTTCAGCTCGATCCGTCCTTCGGCACGGCACTTTTTCTACAAAAGAGGCTGTAGAAGAAGGCTTGTCGATCAGCGGCGCGACGGTTAGAAGCGCGTGACCGGCGCTTCGATGTCGCGCTTTTCCACCGCGTACTTGCCCAACTCCCACTTCGCGATCGCATTGCGGTGCACTTCGTCCGGACCGTCCGCAAAGCGCAGCGTACGCGCGCCAGCATAGGCGTAGGCGAGCGGAAAGTCGTCGCTCATGCCGCCGCCGCCGTGAACCTGCATGGCCCAGTCGATGACCTGGCACGCCATCGTCGGTGCCACGACCTTGATCATCGCGATCTCGTTGCGGGCGACCTTGTTGCCTGCCGTGTCCATCAGCCAGGCGGCCTTCAGCGTGAGCAGCCGGGCCATGTCGATCTTGCAACGCGCTTCGGCGATGCGTTCTTGCGTGACGGTTTGCGACGCAACGGTCTTGCCAAAAGCCACACGCGAAGAAGCGCGCTTGCACATCAGCTCGAGCGCGCGTTCCGCCAGGCCGATCAGTCGCATGCAGTGGTGAATGCGTCCGGGGCCAAGGCGACCCTGGGCGATCTCGAAGCCGCGGCCTTCACCGAGCAGAATATTGTCGATCGGCACACGCACGTTCTCGAACGTCATCTCGACGTGGCCGTGTGGCGCATCGTCGTAGCCCATCACGTTGAGCGGTCGAACGATCTTGATGCCCTTGGCGTCGGCGGGCACGATCACCATGCTCTGCTGCGAATGCTTCGCGGCTTCGGGATCGGTTTTGCCCATGGTGATGAACACGGCGCAACGCGGATCGGCCGCGCCGGAAATCCACCACTTGCGGCCGTTGATGACATAGTCGTTGCCATCGCGCTCGATGCGGGTTGCGATGTTTGTGGCATCGCTGGACGCGACGTCGGGTTCGGTCATTGCAAAGGCTGAACGGATCTGACCCTCGAGCAGTGGCTTGAGCCAGCGTGCCTTGATATCTGTCGAGCCGTAGCGCGCAATGGTTTCCATGTTGCCGGTGTCGGGTGCCGAGCAATTGAAAGCTTCGCTCGCCCATGGCACCGCGCCCATGATTTCGGCCAGCGGCGCGTATTCCTGATTGGTCAGGCCCGCGCCGTCATAGCCAGAAGCCGACGCGCTGTCGACTGGCAGGAACAGGTTCCAAAGGCCTTGGGCCTTGGCTTTTTCCTTCACCTTTTCAACCGTTTTGAGAGCCGTCCACCGCTTGCCGGCTGCGGTGTTGGCGGCCAGTTCGGCGGTGTACTCGGACTCGGCCGGGTAGATGTGTTCCTGCATGAACGCGCTGACGCGCTTTTGCAGTTCCTTGGTTTTGGAGGAATACTCGAAGTCCATCTTTTGTCTCCTTGGGTAAATAGGGTGGTCAGGCGCGCTGTGCGAAGTCCCAGGCCATCTCGGCCATGGGGCGGGCGCCGCGGGCAGACGCTACGGCTTGCTCGCTCGATGCGGTGCCGGCCTCGACCCGCTTCGCGATGCCTTGCAGGATGGCCGCCATGCGGAACAGGTTGTAGGCCTGGTAGAAGTTCCAGTCCTCTGCGAGCGCCTCGGGTGTAGTGAACTGCGTGCGCTTGCAATAACTCGCGATGTACTCTTCCTCGGTCGGAATGCCCATGCTCTTGTGGTCCAGCCCGCCGATACCGCGGAACGAGCCCGGCGAAATGTGCCAGGACATGCAGTGGTAGCTGAAGTCGGCAAGAGGATGGCCCAGCGTCGAAAGCTCCCAATCGAGCACGGCAATGGCACGTGGCTCTTTGGCGTCGAACATGAGGTTGTCGAGACGGTAGTCGCCATGCACGATGGAGATCATCTTTTCGTCACGCGCGCTTGCGGGGATATGTGTCGGGAGCCAATCCATCAGGCGCGCCATGGCATCGATAGGTTGCGACATCTCGCCCTTGCCATCGGCGGAAGCCACGTACTGCTTGCTCCAGCGGCCTATCTGACGCTCGAAGTAATTGCCTGGCTTGCCGTAGCCAGCCAGCCCACGCTCGGCGAACTTGACGGTGTGCAAAGCGGAGATCACGCGGTTCATCTCGTCGTAGATTGCACTGCGATCAGCGTTGCTCATACCGGGCAAAGATTGATCCCACAGCACGCGTCCGGCCATGAACTCCATGACATAGAAAGCGCGACCGATCACGCCTTCGTCTTCGCACAGGCAGTACATGCGTGGCACCGGCACATCTGTGCCTTGCAAACCGCTCATGACTTTGTATTCGCGTTCGACCGCGTGCGCCGAAGGCAGCAACTTGGCGACCGGGCCCGGCTTGGCGCGCATCACGTAGCTCTGGGATGGCGTCAGTAGTTTGTACGTCGGGTTGGACTGCCCGCCCTTGAACATCTCGATGGTCAGTGGGCCTTTGAAGCCGTCGAGGTTCTTCTCGAGCCACGCGGAAAGTGCGTCGATGTCGGGGGCATGCTGTGGGGACACCGCGCGGGTGCCGATGAAGTTACTGAAGTCCTGGGTCATGGCGCGCTCAAACGTCGGCTTCGGAAATGCGCATCAGCGCGGGACGGTCGAGCACCACGAGGCCACCTGGCTCGATCCGGATGACGTCCTCGCGCTCCATCGCCTTCAACTCCTGGTTGACGCGCTGACGCGATGCACCGAGCAATTGCGCGAGCTCTTCCTGTGCGAGGTGAAGACCGATGCGCATCTGGTTGCCGTCCGACAAGCTTGCGACCCCATAGCTGCGCACGAGGTGAATGAGCTGCTTGGCCAGCCGCGCACGCAAGGGCAGGGTGTTGAGGTCTTCCACCAGGCCGAACAACTGGCGGATGCGCCGCGCCTGCAGCCGCATTAAGGCTTCGTACAACTCGACGTGCGCCGCGAGGATCTTCTGGAAGTCGGCGCGCGCAACATTGAGCGTCGTGGTGTCGCCATGCGCGTACGCATCGTGCGTGCGCCGGTCCCCGTCGAACATCGCCACGTCGCCGAACCAGATGCCCGGCTCGACGTAAGTCAGCGTGACTTGCTTGCCAGACACCGCTGTCGAGCTGACGCGCACAGCGCCCTTGGCGCAGGCGATCCACTGCTCTGGCGGATCCCCGCGTGCAGCAAGTAGTTCGCCGTCTTTGTAGCGTTTGACGAAAGCGCATCGGAGGATGTCGTGGCGTAAAGAGGGGGAAAGGGAGGAGAACCAGCGACCGTTGTTGATCGCTTCACGTTCTTCGATGGTAAGAATGGGGTCGTCCATTGGTCTGTCCTGTCGGCGACTGAAAGGCTGAGGGTTGTCACGGGAGTGACCGGACCCGATCAAGGGTACTGCGGCGTCTCTTTGGCAAGGAAGGCGGCGATGCCGATGCCGGCGTTCGGATGATGCAGGTTGCGCACGAACTGATCGCGCTCGGCAGAAAGCTGTGACGACAAAGTCGCTCCGCGTCCATCGCTGAGCAGCTCCTTGATGCTGGCCAACGCATTCGGCGCCCGCGAGTTCAAACGTTCTGCGAGCGCCAGGGCTGCAGCCAACGCCTGGCCGCTTCCAGCGAGTTCGTTCACCAGGCCGAGCGCATGGAGGCGTTCGGCTGCTATGCGTTGGCCACCCATCAACCATTCGCTCGCCAATTGCCGAGGCAACAGTTGGGCAAGATGCCAGCTCAAGCCGCCGTCGGGAGACAAGCCGATGTTGCTGTACGACGCTGCGAACACCGCGTCGCGTGCAGCGACGACGAAGTCGCATGCCAGCGCCAGCGAGAACCCGGCTCCCGCGGCCGCGCCTTCCACCGCGGCGATCACCGGCTTGGGAAACGTGCGGATCGAGTCGATCCAGTTGTGCAAGCCTTCTATGCTTTCCGCCTGCACGGATGGTTCTCGATCGCGGTTGGCAGACAGGCGCTGCAGCGAGCCGCCGGCGCAGAACCATGCGCCCTCGCCGACGATCACGACGCTGCGGATTTCATCGCTGCTTTCGGCGCCGTTGAGTGCTTCGATGCCTGCGGCATAGATCTCCGGACCGAGCGCATTGCGTTGCGACGGATTCGAGAGCGTCAGCACCATGGTGCGGCCTTCGCTCGTACTCTTGAGTTCAGCGGTCATCGGGTCAGTTCTCACTCTTCTTCATGGAGCAGGCTCAGGCCGAGTGCGCCGCGGCGACGCAGCCACGGGCTCGGTCGATAACGCGGATCGCCGTAGACCGTCTGCAGGTTGAACAGCACTTCGAGCATGTTCGTCGGGCCGTACAGATTGCCCATGGCCAGGGGACCTTGCGGATAGCCCAGGCCGAGCTTCACCGCTGTCTCGAGATCGGGTGGCGAGCAGACGCGCTGCTGGCACATGTCGGCAGCGATGTTGACGATGGTGCCGATCACGCGCTGGGTGACGAAGCCGCCACTGTCGCGGATCACGCTCACCGGCTTGCTATCGCGTGAGAAGAGCGCATGCGCCGTGTCGCGCATGTCGCGCCGCGTGGCGGGGTTGGTCGCAATCACGCGGCGCTTGGTGGCAGCGTCTTCGATCATCAGGTCGATGCCGATGGTGCGCGTGGCGTCGAGGCGTTCCACCGCTGCGACGGTGGTCACGTCGAAGCCCAGCGGCGCGACCACGATGAGCGCCGCTGAGGAAGGCGTCGCACCGCTTTCGAGTTGGGCGCCGAGCGCATGAATGAGCTTGAGCAGGTCGGCGCGGCGTGCGGCGCGGGGCGACACCCAGACGGCCGGCGTCGCATCGATCACCGGTACGGGCGGTTCCGCTGCTTGCTGCATGACGCCATCGACATAGCGATAGAAACCCTCGCCGGTCTTGCGGCCGAGCGCGCCGGCAGCAAGACGCTGCGCAGTGATCACGCTCGGGCGAAAGCGCGGCTCCTCGTAGTACTGGCGGTAGATCGATTCCATGACCGGATGCGAGACGTCGAGCGCGGTCAAATCCATCAGTTCGAACGGCCCGAGGCGAAAGCCAGCCTGGTCTTTCAGGATGCGGTCGATCGTCGCGAAATCGGTGACGCCTTCACCCACGATGCGCAGGGCCTCAGTACCGAAACCGCGGCCGGCATGGTTGACGATAAAGCCTGGCGTGTCGTTCGCCCGCACCGCGCTGTGGCCCATTTGCACGGCATAACCGGCCAGGCGGTCGCAAATTGCGGGGTCGGTCTTGAAGCCTGCAATGACTTCGACCACCTTCATCAGTGGCACCGGATTGAAAAAGTGGAAGCCCGCCATGCGCTGCGGGTGTGCCATCACCGCAGCGATAGCCGTCACCGACAACGACGAGGTGTTGGTCGCCAGCGTTGCGCCAGGTGCCACCACCGCTTCGAGATCCTTGAAGAGCGCTCGCTTGACGCCCAGGTCTTCGACGATGGCTTCGATCACCAGGTCGCAATCGGCAAGTTGTTGCATCGACGACACAGGATGAACCCTTGCGATGAGGGCATCGCGTGTGGCTTCGTCTAGTTTCCCTTTTTCGTGCAATTTTTGCCATTGGGCGACAAGCGCCTCCTTCGCGCGCTCCGCTGCGCCATCGAAACTGTCCAGCACGAGCACTTGGCTTCCGGCTTGTGCCGCGATTTGTGCAATGCCCCGGCCCATGGCGCCGGCGCCGACCACGCCGATCTTGGAAAAATTCACACTCATTTGATAATTGTCTCCATAGGGAATTTTCGACTCTGACGCACGTGTCAGAATGTGTCTACTTTCGATTGCTTTTGGGCTCATTTTGCAACTCCGACGCATCGCAGCCGCTCTGATTTCTATCGGGGTTGCGCTCCCATCATTCGCTTTGACGATCGGTCGTCCTCAAGGGTCGACGTGGATCGGCAAGCCTGTAGATCTCGTCATTCCGCTCACCCTCGAAGAGGGCGATGGCGGGGATTCGCTATGCCTGGGAGCAGAGGTTCTGCAAGGCGACACGCGGATAGACGACAAACGCGTAACTGTATCCCTCGAACCGGGCAGCAGCGCCGCTACGCCTCGTATGCATGTCAGATCGACGGTGATCGTCGACGAGCCGGTCGTGACGGTTGCAGTGAGCGCAGGGTGCGCCACCCGCTCCACGCACCGCTACGTACTGCTTGCCGATGTGCCTGCGGATATCGCGGTGCCTGGCGTAACGACTTCGCCCGGCGGGCGCTCGTCGAGCAATGGCTCGACCGGAAGTTCAGCGTTCTCCTCCTCGGACAGCAGATTCGGCGGCGACTCGAATGGATCGTTCAACGGTGCGACATCCGGTGCAGCAACAGCGCGCCGCAGTGCCGCGCCACGCGTCGTCCGTCCTCGCGATCCTGACGCCGTGGCTGCAGCACCGCGTCGGCCCGCACCGGCCAAACCGCCGGCGCCTTCACGTCGCGTCGTGGTCGCTGCCGCACCTGTTGCACCCCCCGCGGCATCACCCGTCGCGCCTCGCACGCCTGCAGCAGCCGCAACCGCTGCTGCTGCTGATGCAAAACCTGCCGCGAGCGTTGGCCCGCGCCTGCAACTCGACGCGATGGAGCCAACAGCGGCACGCGACCCGGGCCTGAAAGCTTCTCCCGAACTGATAGCACCGCCCGTTGAAGATCCTGCCAAGCGTGCCGAAGCTGCCGCGCTTTGGAAGGCCGTTGGTACGCCTTCCGAAGATGCCCAACGCGATGCTCAGCGCATGCAAACGCTCGAAGCGACGTTGACTGCCTTGCGCGAGCAGACCGCTCAAAACCAGCGCACGCTGCTCGAAATGCGGCAGGAGCTTGCGGCTGCCCGCGACAGCCGCTACCGCAACCCGCTTGTCTACGCGTTGATCGCTTTGTTGCTGCTGGCACTGATCGGCATGCTGTTGCTGTGGCGCCTAGCCAAACGAGCCGCAGCGCCTGCATGGTGGGGCGAAGCGCCGGCCGCTGGCGGACGGGCACCCGACGAACCGGGTGCAGGCGGCATGCCTCGCAGCGCTGGCCGGTTGCCAGAGCCACGCGCATTTCCGACGCGTCAGGTTGCCGCGGCGTCACGCCCCGCGCCGCTCGACGACATCGAGCCCGCCTATCTCAGCGGCTACGGCTCGCTGGAAAACACAGTGGTTCGCACGCCTGATGGTGCGCCAGTGCGCCCAGTTAACACCGAGGAGTTGTTCGACGTGCAGCAGCAGTCGGACTTCTTTTTGTCATTAGGGCAGCACGACCAGGCCATCGCCGTATTGAGCGAACACATCGCCGACAACCCGGGCACCAGCGCATTGGCGTACCTCGATTTGCTGCGCATCTTCCACTCGCTCGGACGGCGCGATGACTACGCGCGCCTGCGCCATGAGTTTGAGCGCGCCTTCAATGCCGACGTGCCGGAATTCGACAAATTCTCGGAAGCCGGACGCGGCCTCGAACACTATCGCAGCACGCTGGCACGCATCGAGTCGCAGTGGCCGGCACCTGGTACGCTGGCATTGATCGAAGAGCTGGTGTTCCGCAAACCCGGAACGCATGGCGACGAAGCGTTCGACCTGGCCGCATATCAAGAGCTTCTGTTGCTGTATTCGGTGGCAAAGGAAGTCATCGACCCAGACAGCGCGCCGCCAGCGCCCGTCACTCCGCTGTCGTTCGTCGATACCTTCGGCCACGAGCTCGAGCCGACGATGCCGGCACCGATCGATCGCGAAATTCCAACCCGCGAGATGCCACTCGACACTCTCGAAGCGGGGTCGCCACCCGATGCTATCGAGGGTGCGCCGACGTTGCCGGATTCGATCTATGGCGGCATCGACGACGGGTTGCAGCACAACACGGCGTATGTTCAGGCGCCCACCACTTTGCCCCCTGCTGCCGTTCCGCCAGCGGCGCGCCCACGCGCTCCGCATCGTCCGGGTGTCGATCTGGACCTGGCCGAGTTCGACAAGACGGCCTACGAAACGATGCCGGCACCCATCGAGGTATCCGCTCCGACGGCAGAGCGTGAGAAAAATCCGCACATCATCGACTTTGATCTTTTTGATCCGGCAACCGAGGCCGAAATCGCGCCGAAGAAGTCGCCAGACACAAAACGCTGAGGTCAGGCTCGGGGCCTCGGCGTTTTACGCCGTGACGACAGGCCTCTGAGCGCGTTCGACCAAAAAGCTCAGTAGCATCGCGGCCAGCACCGTCGCGAGGCCGACCCAGTGCATGGAATCGATCGCGTCATGTGCAAGCATCCAGCCGCCAGCGCCAGCACCCACTGCCTGACCGATGTAGATGCCGGAGCTGTTAAGCGCGACAGAGCCGGGCGCAAGTGTCGGTGCCAAGCCCACCAAGCGCGCTTGCTGCGCTGAGTTGGCAGCAAAGCAGCCCAGACCCCAAGGCACCAGAACCAGGGCCATCGATGCCATGGTCATCCCCAGCGGCCAGAGCAGCAGGCTCACCGCGATCATCGCTGTGGTGAGCATGACCATGCGCCCCGCGCCCAGCCGATCGATGTTCCGGCTGACCAGTACGTTGCCGATGAGACCGCATGCGCCAAACCATGCCCACATGAGGCTGAGCGATGTCGCGTCCGCGTTCAGTGTCAGCTTCAAGATCGGGGCGAAGTAGCTCGACAACACGAATTGCCCGACGCCCTGCAATGCGGTGACCGACACCACGCCCATGAGGATCGGACTCTTCAAGACGCGCCCCCAGGCTGCGCGTGACAAGGCGGCCGGATGAATGTGGGCCGGCAGAGTGAACCAGATGCCGATCGCGCTTGCAACCGAGAGCGCCGAGATGACCATGAAGGCGCTGCGCCAGCCGAAGTGACCTCCAATGAGCGCGCCGATGGGAAGGCCCAGCACGGACGCCATCGACCAGCCGAGAAAAACGAAGGTGACGGCCCTGCCGCGCTGCTCGGGCCGTACGAGCAGGCCAGCGCAGGCAGCCGACTGCGCAGTGAAAATCGCAGGCGCGATCACCGTCAGTGTGCGCACCAGCAGCAAACCACCAAAGTCGCTCGTCAGCGCGCCGACGGCATGGCCAGCCGCATACCAGAGCATGGTGCAGGCGAGGAGCACGCGGCGGTCCCACCCGGCGAACACGGCTGCCAGCAGCGGTGCGCCGAGGCACATCACGATGGCCGCCACCGTGATGAGCTGCCCGGCCGTCGCTGCGCTAACCGCCAGCGACGCGCTGATCTCGTTGAGCGTGCCGGGCACCACCATGACCCCGGTGCCGATGACGAAGTTACCGGCAAGCAGAGCCCATAGCGCGCCTGGGAGCGGCGGGCGCACCGCCGATGTCAACGTCGAACCTGCAGCGCGCCCGGGTTGACGATGTTGGTCGGGTTGCCCTTGATAAAGCTCACAACGTTGTCGAAAGCCTGACCGAAATAGAGCTCGTAGCTGTCTTGCTCGACATATCCGATGTGCGGCGTGCAGATGCAATTCTCGAGTCGCAGCAGAGCATGTCCTTGCAGCGGTGGCTCGCTTTCGAAAACGTCGATAGCGGCAAGCCCGGGACGGCCGCGATTGAGCGCAGCCAGCAAGGCGTCGGGCTCGACCAGTTCAGCGCGCGAGGTGTTGACGAAGAGGGCGGTCGGCTTCATGCGAGACAAGTCCTCCAGCTTGACGGCACCGCGCGTCTCTTCGTTGAGCCGTAGGTGGACCGACAGCACGTCTGCGGCCATGAAGAAGGCCTCCCGGCTCGGCGCGACCTGAAAGCCATCGGAGCGCGCCTTGGCGCAGCTGGCCTCACGGCCCCAGATCACCACCTGCATACCGAATGCCTGGCCGTAGCGCGCGATCAGTTGACCGATACGGCCGTAGCCCCAGATGCCGAGCGTCTTGCCCTTCAGCACCGAGCCGAGGCCGAAATTGGCCGGCATCGATGCCGATTTAAGGCCTGACTGCTGCCACGCGCCGTGCTTCAGGTTGCTGATGTACTGCGGCAGACGGCGCATCGCCGACATGATGAGCGCCCAAGTCAGCTCGGCCGGGGCCAGTGGCGAGCCGGAACCTTCTGCCACCGCAATACCTTGCTCGCTGCACGCGGTGACGTCGATGTGACTGCCGACGCGGCCGGTCTGCGAAATCAGTTTGAGCTTGGGCAGCTTCTCGACCAGCTGCCGCGATATCTGCGTCCGCTCGCGAATGAGCACGATCACATCGGCGTCTTTCAAGCGCACCGAAAGCTGTCCGATGCCTTTGACGGTGTTCGTATAAACCTTGGCTGCGTAGGCGTCGAGTTTGGCGGCGCAGCGCAGCTTGCGCACCGCGTCCTGGTAGTCGTCGAGGATCACAATGTTCATGGCGTGCCATTGTGCCTCGCGTCATCGGCCTTAACAGGCAGTCGACGTCGTTGTCGCCACGGAAGGCGGCAACGAAATGTTCGTCAGTGAAGTCGATGGCGACCGTCGACTGTCTCGGCAGCCTCGAGTGCGGCCAGTCGATCGAGTTCGGCGCACACGTCCGCTATGCGACCCGAAATCACCACGCGGCCCGTGCGACGACCGGGCTCCTGCGGGTCAACGACACGCACCACGCGCAGCGGACGCGACGGCGAAACGGCGCTTGCGCAACCCGGCTCCGCCGCCCGCGAACCACATGACGGCCTGACCGCGACATAGCGCAAGCCGGTCGCGTTTCTGCGCGGCGATGCGGCGAGCCCTCTATTGGGCAACCAGCGATCGGCCAGCAACTGCATCGGCATCCATAGGTCGGCGAAGAGGTCTGAAAAAGTAAGCGAAGCGAGTCCCATGCGATCTCCAAATAGGTCAGAGGTTGAACACAGGCAGGATTGCTTGAACGGCTGTGCCAGGGTGATGGCTCTTCGCCATACGCCCGCCACCTGTCGCAGCCGGTTTTTGCGCGCTGAATGCGCGTAAGAAAGGTGCTACCTCACATCAGCATCGTGTTGCGGATGAGGCCAACGGCGAGACCTTCGATCTCGAAAGGTTCGCCAGGCTGCACGATGATGGTTGGATAATCTGGATTCTCGGCGTGTAGCTCGATGACTTGCTTGTTGCGGCGCAAACGTTTGACGGTCACTTCATCGCCCAGTCGCGCCACCACTATCTGCCCGTTACGCGCCTCCTTGGTGGACTGCACAGCCAGCAGGTCGCCATCCATGATCCCGGCGTCGCGCATCGACATGCCGCGGACCTTGAGCAAATAGTCGGGCTGCCGCTGGAACAGCGTGTTCTCGACGTAGTAGGTTCGATCGACATGCTCTTGCGCGAGGATGGGCGAACCGGCGGCTACGCGACCAATCAGCGGCAGCGCCAGTTGAGCCATGCCCGGCAGTGAAAGCGAAAACTGGTTGTTGCGCGACTCGTTGAGCGAACGGAGCGCATCGCCCCGAAGCCGGATGCCGCGCGACGTGCCACTGATGAGGTCGATGACGCCCTTGCGTGCCAAGGCCTGTAAGTGCTCTTCTGCCGCATTGGCCGATTTGAAGCCGAGTTCGGTTGCGATTTCTGCACGGGTGGGCGGCGCACCAGTGCTCGCGATGGCGCTCTGGATAAGGTCCAGAATTTGTTGCTGGCGGGCGGTAAGCTTCACTGCGAATTGCATGGGAACTCCTTGCGGCACTGGTTGAATGTCCAGTAGCTGTATTTTTAAACAGTTTTTCAAAGTTTGCAAGCAATGATGAAGTCAGAGCAATCGGAAGTGCGTCGCCTTGTGGTGCTGGGCACCGGGGGCACGATCGCCGGCCGTGCGGCATCCGCTGGGGACAACCTCGGCTACACCGCGGGCGAGGTGGGCGTCGCAGATCTGCTCGCTGGGATTGGAGCGCCATCTGGCGTGACGCTAGTTGCCGAACAGGTCGCGCAGCTCGACAGCAAGGACATGAGCTTCGATGTGTGGCACCAGCTGGCGCAACGATGCATGCATTGGTCGAACGTGCCCGACGTGATCGGCATCGTCATCACGCACGGCACCGACACGCTCGAAGAGACAGCGTTTTTTTTGCACTCTGTGTTGCCTGCGGAGAAGCCCGTGGCGCTGACTTGTGCCATGCGCCCGGCCTCCGCACTCGCGCCCGATGGTCCGCAAAATGTGCGCGATGCGATTGCCGTAGCAGCGACCGCGGGCGCCCGAGGCGTGACCGTGGTGTGTGCAGGCACCATTCACAGCGCCATCGATGTCCAGAAGGTACACACCTACCGGCTCGATGCCTTCGCGTCCGGGGACGCCGGGCCTCTTGGCTATGTGGAAGAAGGGGCGGTGCGCCGCGTCCGTGACTGGCCGGGCGCCCCTGACGCCAAGGTCGGTACTGCCGGCCTCGACGCAGCACTCAAACTCAAAGTGATCAGTGCGGACGTCAAATGGCCGCGTGTGGAGATCATCATGAGCCACGCGGGTGCGACCGGTGCAGTCATCGATGCGCTGATGGCGCATGGCGCGGAGGATGCGGCCGGTCCGGTCCGCGGCCTCATCCTCGCTGCGACGGGCAACGGCACGCTGCACCACGCGATCGAAGCGGCCGCGGCTCGAGCGCACGCGGCCGGCATCGAAATTCGACGTGCAACACGCTGCGTCAACGGCCGCATCCTGCCGCGCGGTGACGACACGTGGCCCGACGCCGGCGGCTTGTCCCCGGTCAAAGCACGCATCGCGTTGATGCTTGAGTTGATGTTGGCTTCGCCACCTGTTTCGGCTTGAGGTGGCCTGGGGCTCAACCCATCAAAGGCGCAAAAAAAGCCGCCGTAGCGACTTCTTCGTTCGCCTCGAAGGCCACCTCAGCTGCTCAAAGCCGTCAGCGCGCGTTGCGTGATTTCGTCAACCGAGCCCACTCCACTGATGGCGCGGTATTTTGGCGCTGCCGTCGGATCAGACTTGGCCCAAGTCGCGTAATAGTCCACCAGCGGTCGCGTTTGCTCGCTGTAGACGTCGAGCCGCTTGCGGACGGTTTCTTCCTTGTCGTCTTCGCGCTGGATGAGTTCGTCGCCCGTGACGTCGTCGTGCCCAACGCGCTTCGGCGGGTTGAACTTGACGTGGTAGGTACGGCCTGAGGCCGGGTGCGATCGGCGGCCGCTCATGCGATCGATGATGTCCGAGAAAGGCACGTCGATTTCAAGGACGTAGTCGAGCTTGACGCCCGCTGCACGCATCGAATCTGCTTGCGGAATGGTGCGCGGGAAGCCGTCGAACAAAAAGCCGTTGGCGCAGTCGGGCAATGCCAGCCGCTCTTTTACCAGATTGATGATGAGGTCGTCGCTCACCAACGCACCCGAAGCCATGACCGCCTTGGCCTGCAAACCGAGCGGCGTGCCGGCCTTGACGGCAGCCCGCAGCATGTCGCCGGTCGAGATTTGCGGAATGGCGTACTTCTGGCAGAGGAAGGCGGCTTGCGTGCCTTTGCCTGCCCCGGGGGCGCCCAACAAAATCAGTCTCATGGTGTCCTCGGAAGGTTCTTGGAATTTGTGTCGCGCCAAGCCTGCCGAGGCGTCGATCTACGGGGCAATGCCGGGCGGGGTCGGGTCGAGGATAGCATGCGACTTCGTGCTGAAATGCCGGCAAATCCCGCTTGCAGTTGCGGTCGCGATCAGGCTTTTTCAAAGATCGCGCGTACGCGCTGCAAGTCTTCAAGCGTATCGACGCCGGGACCCGGCGCCTGTTGCGAGACATGAACTGCGATCCGGTGTCCGTGCCACAGAACGCGCAGTTGTTCGAGTGCCTCGATGGCCTCGATCGGCGCTGGAGGCAGGCTTGGAAAGCGTTTCACGAAACTGGCCCGGTAGCCATAGATGCCGATGTGCCGCAAAGGCGGTGGCGTCGGCATTGCGGGGGTGGTGACTTGGCCATTTTGGCCGCCCTGGCCGGCGCCGTCTCTCCACCAAGGAATCGGCGCGCGGCTGAAGTACATCGCAAACCCTTTGGCGTCGAGCACCGCTTTCACGACATTGGGATTCACGAAATCTGCAGGGTCATCAATCGCGTGCACCGCAGTGCTCATCGGCGCATCAGGGTTGGCGGCGAGCGTCTCTGCCACCGCATCGATCAACGATGGATCGATCAGCGGCTCGTCGCCTTGCACGTTGACCACGATCGCGTCGTCTGCGAGCCCGAGTTGAATGCAAGCCTCGGCCAGCCGGTCGCTTCCGCTGGGGTGGTCGGCGCTGGTCAGCAGCGCGAGGATGCCGTGGGCTTCGCAGGCGGCCACGATGCTCGGATGATCGGCTGCGACCACCACGCGATCGGCGCGCGACGATCGCGCTCGCTGCGCCACCCGCACGACCATCGGCAAACCGGCGATGTCCGCCAGAGGTTTGTCTGGCAGGCGGCTGGAGGCAAGGCGTGCCGGGATCAAGACTATGAAAGCGGCGTTGGCCGTTGGCGCGGGCACCGGCTCAGCAAAGTGCTCAATCACCGGCGCAATAACGGGCGCAATAACGGGCTCAAGAGACGACTGACCGGCCGGCTGAGTCAAAGCCCAAGCTCTTCATCCGACAAGGTTCTGGCTTCGTCTTCGAGCAGCACGGGAATCCCGTCGCGCACCGGGTAGGCCAGACGCGCGCTGCGCGACGAAAGCTCCTGCTTGTCGGCATTCCATGTCAGCGGGCCCTTGGTCACGGGGCAAACGAGCAGTTCAAGCAGCTTGGTATCCATCGACCGATGATAGCTTTGCATCGAGCGCTGCGAAGAAGCCCGGTTCAGGCGTGAAGACCAGCGGCACGGCATACGCTTCCGGCGTCGAGCGCCAAAGTTTCAATGCGTCTTTTTCCGTGCAAAGGAGCCGGGTTGCACGCGGCTGCGCCCAGACCCAGCCCTTGAAGTCGTGATGGTCGGGCAGCGCGATCCGCTTTGCGATCCGCACGCCACGGGCTGCCAGCATGTCGAAGAACGCCTCGGGGCGGGCGATGGCCGCTACGGCATCGACCTCCGGACCGGCGAGGTCGGCGAGCGGCGTGCGCATTTCGTTGCTCTGCACTACGTCGCCGCCCAATTCGCGGGTGGCCTTGAAGCCGGCAAACGCAGGACGCGTTCCCGTATGCAGCACCAGGTCGCATCGCCGCGGCCACGTTTCCCGCAGTGGGCCTGCGGGCAGCAGCCAGCCGTTGCCCACACCGCGATCGTCGAACACGCAGATTTCGATGTCGCGTGCGAGCGCCAAATGCTGCAGGCCATCGTCGCTGACGATCACCTGTATGTCGGGATGGCGCGCCAGCAACGTCTGTGCCGCTACGACGCGTCGTCTTGCCACGACCACTGGCGCGCCGGTCGAACGCCGTATTAACGCGGGTTCGTCGCCCACTTCGGCAGGATCGGAGTCGTTCGAGACTTCGCGGCAATCGGTCGTGTTCCGACCGTAGCCGCGCGACACCACCCCGACGCACAAGCCCTGGCTTTGCAGATGTCTGACGATTGCCATGACAACAGGCGTTTTGCCCGAGCCGCCCGCGATCACGTTGCCGACGACGATCACCGGAACGCCAACGCGCGTGGTCTTTAAAACCCCGAAGCGAAAGAGCAGGCACCGAAAGCCGGTGAGCACACCGTAAACCGCGGCCAGCGGCAGCAGCAGCCGCGCCAGTGCGCCGCGTCGCAGCCACTCGCGCTGCAGCTGCAGGCCAGTCTGCAAGGCTAGCGCCCCGCCTGCGCGGCCGATTGGGTTGCGAAGGTGATCTGCATAAGGCCAACGCGCCGTGCTGCTTCCATGACAGTGATGACCGCCTGGTGCGGCGACATCGCGTCCGCGCTGATGATGATGACGTTGTCCTTGGCTCCGTTACTCGCAGCAGCCAGAGCAGCCGCTACGCTTTCCACGCTGCGGTCGGGCAGGACATTCTTGTTGATCGAATAGCGACCATCCGCCGACACCGCAACGATCACTTCTTTCGGATAGTCGCGTTGCGCATCCGCATCCGCCACCGGCAACTTGAGTTGCATTTCGGTGAACTTGCTGTACGTCGTCGACAGCATCAGAAAAATCAGCACCACCAGCAACACGTCGATGAACGGAATCAGATTGATCTCCGGCTCATCGCGCGCGCCGTGTCGAAAGTGCATGCGTCCGGGCTTCATCGGTTACTTGCGCAGCGCGTTGAGGTGCCGCGCAAAGCGCTCGCCGGCAAGTTCGAGATTCAGCAAATACTCGTCGACCCGGGTGCGAAAGTAGCGCCAGAAAATCAGTGTCGGAATGGCTACGATGAGGCCGAAGGCAGTGTTGTACAGAGCGATCGAGATGCCGTGGGCCAGCTGTGCCGGGTTGCCTGCTCCCACCGCCCCGCCGGCCGACGATTGCGAGCCGAAGATTTCGATCATGCCGATGACCGTACCGAGCAGCCCGAGCAGCGGCGCTGCCGAAGCGATGGTTGCCAGTGCCGGCAACCAGCGTTCGAGCTTGTGAGCAACCGTGCGACCGGACGCCTCCATCGCTGCCCGAAGATCGTCTTCAGTACAACGCGGATTCGCGTTCAGCGCACGAAAGCCGGCAGCCAGCACCTGGCCAAGAAACGAATTATTTTCCAGCTTTGTCACCACGTCGGGCCCCGGGATCGAGGTCTGCGACACGGTAATGGCTTCGTCGAGCAGCTTTGGTGGCAGCACACGGGCGGTTTTCAGGCTGGTGAATCGTTCAATGACAAGCGCGAGCGCCAGTATTGAACAGGCGAGCAGCGGCCAGATTGGCCAGCCCGCAGCAACTATGATCGAAAACAAAGAACCCTCCGGCCCGTGGATTGCAAATGCGCGGCGATTATCCACCGAGCCCGCTTCACAAAGTGCAATGTGCTGCTGTAGGCGCCGACGCACAGATTCTGTGGATAACTTTGTGACTAACACCATGAGCAACCGATGCGAAACCACGCCCGCCGTGGCTTTCGCTGGATCGATTGAATTTTGAGCAGCTGTTTCCCCAATCGAATCAACGAGTTGCACCGCAACTCGGGCGGCTTGCTGGCCTGTCAGGCCTGTTTGCTGATCGCAATGTGGAATGTGGACGAGTCGATAAGCGGCAAGGCGAATAGTGATGAGTGACAACGGACTTTTTTCGGCACCAGGTGGTCGGGTATGGGCCGTTGGCGCGCTGTGCCACGCCGTGGGCGACGCGCTCGAAGCGCGCTTCAACCCAGTGACCGTGCGCGGTGAAATTTCCGGTTTCACCAGGGCGTCGAGCGGTCACTGCTATTTCTCCTTGAAGGACGAATCTGGGCAACTGCGCAGCGCCATGTTCCGCCGCGCTGCGAGCCTGCTCGACTTCGTGCCGCGCGACGGTGATCAGGTCGAAGTGCGCGGCCGGCTTACCGTTTACGAACCGCGCGGCGACCTGCAGCTGGTGGTCGAAAGTCTGCGGCGTGCGGGGCAGGGTGCGCTCTTTGACCAATTTTTGCAGCGCAAAGCCAAGCTCGAACATGAAGGCCTTTTCGATCCGGCGCGCAAACGACCGCTGCCATCGATGCCCCGCGCCATCGGGTTGGTTACGTCGACGGGCGCTGCGGCCTTGCACGATGTCGTGACCGCACTGCGCCGTCGGGTACCGCACATACCGGTCGTGCTGTCGCCAGCCGCAGTGCAGGGAGCGAATGCGCCCGCCGAACTGGTTCGCGCGTTGCAGGCGCTCTACGCAATGCGGCCGCCGGTCGATGTCATCCTGCTGGTGCGAGGTGGCGGTTCGATCGAAGATCTGTGGGCCTTCAACGATGAAACGCTGGCGCGCACCATCGTGCAAAGCCCGGTGCCGATCATCTGTGGCGTCGGCCATGAAACCGACTTCACCATTGCGGACTTTTGCGCCGACCTTCGTGCGCCGACTCCTACTGCCGCCGCAGAACTCGTCGCCGCATCGCAGGAGCTGTGGCTCGGTGCGCTGGTGTTGATCGAGGAGCGGCTCGTCGGTGCGCTGGGCAGTCGCATCGATGTCTTGAGCCAGCGTCTCGATTTGGCGGCCGGTCGTCTCGCACGTCCTTCGACCCTTGTCGCTCGGCAGAGGTTGCGGCTGACTTACCAGGCGCAGCGCTTGCACTATGCGGTGCTGTCTAAAACCCAGCGGGCGGGGGAGGTTCAGACCCGGCTGCGCGCAGATTTCCCGCAACAACTCAAGCGCAGTCAGGCGCAGCGGCGTGAGCGGCTGGAGCGCGTGGCCTCACGGTTGCGCCTGCTGGACCCGGCGCTGGTGCTGCAGCGCGGCTATGCATGGCTCACCGACACGGAAGGCCACGCCGTCACGAGCGTCTCGCAGCTCCACGTGGAGGACGCGGTTGAAGTACGACTTGCCGACGGTGCCGTCGACCTTGGCGTGACGGGCGTGCGGCCAACGGGCACGCGTCCGACACCACCGTCGTGATTCCTTTCTAGAATGCTTTATCCCACAACCAACCCGCGAGAAAAAAACATGGAACACGTTCTGCCACCCCTGCCATACCCAATGGACGCATTGGCTCCGGAGTACTCAAAAGAAACGTTCGAGTATCACTACGGCAAGCATCACAACGCCTACGTCGTGAACCTGAACAACCTGCAAAAGGGCACCGAGTTCGAGAGCATGACGCTGGAAGAGATCATCAAGAAGTCGAGCGGCGGCGTCTACAACAACTCGGCCCAGGTCTGGAACCACACGTTTTTCTGGAGCTGCATGAAGCCACAGGGCGGCGGCACCCCCACCGGCGCTTTGGCAAAGGCCATCGATGCCAAGTGGGGCGGCTACGACGCATTCAAGGAAGCCTTCGTGAAGTCAGCTGTCGGCAACTTCGGCTCTGGCTGGACGTGGCTTGTGAAAAAGCCTGATGGCTCGGTCGACATCGTCAATACCGGCGCTGCCGGCACACCTCTGACCACTGCCGACACGGCTCTTCTGACGGTCGATGTTTGGGAACATGCCTATTACATCGACTACCGTAACCTGCGCCCAAAATACGTCGAGACGTTTCTGGCAAAGCTGGCGAACTGGGACTTCGCAGCAAAGAACTTCGGTTAAGCCAGTACTCTGCGGAGACAGTAAAAGCCGACTCGCGAGTCGGCTTTTTTGCGGGCATCGAGTTGGTGTCACCGCCGATCAACGCTGCATTTCGAACGGTGCTCCAGCGAGCTTGTTTCCTTTCTTCAGGTTCTTTTTGGCGAACCAGCCTTGGTTCATCTCAAGAACGTATCGGACCGGTTCTTCTGAGCAATGCGAGTCTTCGGTCTGCGGCTTCATGTCCGCCAGATTGACGATGCGCCCGTCATCGGCAACGAATGCCGCGGTCAGCGGCAAGATCGTGTTCTTCATCCAGAAGCACTGCGTCGCTGGTTGCTCGAAGATGAACAGCATCCCCTCCGCCTGGGGCATTTCCTTCCGGAACATCAGGCCGACCTCGCGCTGTTGAGGCGTCATCGCCAACTGTGTGTCTATCTGGTACATGCCGGCCGTGAGTTTGACGCGCCGGAGGTCGAGTTGCGGCTCTTGTGCCTGGGCAGGCAGAGCCAAGAACAGCGCCATGAAGGCAGACAGCGCGAGCAAGGCGACGAAACGCTGGAACATGAACAGGGACTTTCAAAACGCGAAGGCGCAATTCTCGGCGCAAACAAAAATGCCCGCAGGCGCGGGCATCGTCGGCAAGCGGTGAGGCTTACATCGCGTGGCGGCGAACGGCCTTGCGGTGGTGGTAATGACGAGCCATCACCTTGTGCTTCTTCATGTGATGCACCGGCGCGTGCGCCACTGTGTGGACATGCGCCATCGGAACGGTGACGTGAGCGGGAGCCTGGGCAAATGCGCCAGCAGAAAAGAGACCGGCGACGAGCACGGCAAGCAGCTTGTTCATGAGAAATCCTGTGAATCGTTGATTTAAGAACCCTCCCCCTGTGGAAGGATCCACTTTCAACGAATGCCATGCGTGGCGGTTGACACGTTTGCTCACAGCCCACGCGAAAAAAAAGCGCCCTGAGGGCGCTTCTTTCAATCTGGCGGAGAGCCGAATTAGTTGGGCGTGCCGCCCTGCGTGCTGCGGCGCTTCAGGCTGCCGTCCTTGTTGCGACGACGTGCATCGCGCGTTTCGGCGCGGGCTTCACCGGCAGCGGCTGCCTTGCCGGTGCCGATGGCGCCGCCTTCGGCCGTCTTGGGTTCGTCGCCGCCTGGCGCCTTGACCATGCCAGCAGGACGCGCAGCGACCTTGGCTTCTGCTTTGGCAGCAGACTTGCCTTGGGCCGTGGGGTCGAGTTCGCCTGGCTTCGTGGCTTGGGCGTAGGCACCGGCTGCGAACAGGCCGGCGATCATGACTGCGAGAACTTTGCTCATTACGGATTCCTCAGTGGATTGATTTTAAAACGCCTCCCGGCCAGCAGAAGGTCAGTCAACAACGATGCCGTTGGGCATGCGGTTGACAGCGACCCGCGCCTCCTCCGGTTGCATCTAAAATTCTAAGGCTATTCAGTCGGCCGAAAACGCACTGTCGCTACGTCGCCACTTCTTGCCAAAAGGTCACCGTGTAGTGCGCCTTCATCCAACTCGCACCTTCGCGACACCGTCTCGGCGTGTGGGTCCGGGCTTTTTTGTGGTGACCCCGAAGCGTTCACGATACCGAAGCCTTGATTTGTCGGCAAGCTGCCACCAATTCCTCTCACCCCGGCACGCCGCTTGCACGCTCTATAGAATCATTTTTCATGGCAACCAGAATTCCCTCGACCCCCAAGACACCGCCGGCCCAGAAGCCGCGGCGGGACGATGGCGACTCGGTCGTCCTCGAGCGTCGACCGCAGAAAACAGCACCTCCTCAGATGTACCAGGTGGTCATGCTGAACGACGACTACACCCCGATGGAGTTCGTCATCGTCGTGATTCAGGAGTTCTTCAGCAAGGACCGCGAAACGGCAACCCAGATCATGCTGAAGATTCATTTGGACGGCCGCGGCGTTTGCGGGGTTTATTCCCGCGACATGGCTGCCACCAAAGTAAATCAGGTAATGGAGGCGGCCCATCAGGCCGGCCATCCGTTGCAATGCGTGAGTGAGCCTATCGAATGAACGCAATGAACCTGTTGATTTCGGTACGCTCCAACCCATCTGAGTTTTTATTTACAGCAAGGCAAAAGGAAATCACATGATTGCCCAGGAACTGGAAGTCAGCTTGCACATGGCCTTTGTCGAGGCCCGGCAGCAGCGCCACGAGTTCATCACCGTAGAGCACTTGTTGCTCGCTTTGCTGGACAACCCGAGCGCCTCAGAAGTTTTGCGAGCCTGCTCGGCAAACGTCGACGATCTGCGCGCGTCGCTCACCAACTTCATCAAGGACAACACCCCGCAGGTGGCTGGTACCGACGATGTCGACACACAGCCCACACTGGGTTTCCAGCGCGTGATTCAGCGCGCGATCATGCATGTGCAATCCACCGGCAACGGCAAGAAGGAAGTCACCGGCGCCAACGTGCTGGTAGCGATCTTCGGCGAGAAGGATTCGCACGCCGTGTACTACTTGCACCAGCAAGGTGTCACGCGCCTCGACGTGGTGAATTTCATCGCTCATGGCATTAAAAAGAGCGATCCGCCGGAAGCCGCCAAGGGCGCGGGCGAATCGTCTGCGAGCGAGAGCGAAGAGGGCGGGAGTGAAAAGAACGAGAAGGCTTCGCCACTCGAACAGTTCACTCAAAATCTGAATCAGATGGCCAAGGAAGGCAAGATCGATCCGCTGATCGGCCGCGAGTACGAGGTCGAGCGCGTGATCCAGATCCTGTGCCGCCGGCGCAAGAACAATCCGCTGCTGGTCGGTGAAGCCGGCGTTGGCAAGACCGCTATTGCCGAAGGCCTTGCATGGCGCATTACCCAAAACGAAGTGCCAGAGATCCTGGCTGAAGCTCAGGTTTATTCGCTCGACATGGGCGCATTGCTGGCGGGCACCAAGTACCGCGGTGACTTCGAGCAGCGCCTGAAGGGCGTGCTCAAGTCGCTCAAGGACAAGCCAAACGCAATTCTCTTCATCGACGAAATCCACACCCTCATCGGTGCAGGCGCCGCTTCGGGCGGCACGCTGGATGCCTCCAACCTGCTGAAGCCTGCGCTTTCGAGCGGCCAGCTGAAGTGCATTGGTGCGACCACCTTCACCGAATACCGCGGCATCTTCGAGAAGGACGCGGCCCTGTCACGGCGCTTCCAGAAGGTCGACGTGGTCGAGCCGACCGTGCAGGAAACGGTCGACATCCTGAAGGGCTTGAAATCTCGCTTCGAAGAGCATCACGGCGTCAAGTACGCGGTGGCGGCTCTGCAAGCTGCGGCTGAATTGAGCGCCAAGTACATCAACGACCGTCATTTACCTGACAAGGCGATCGACGTCATCGATGAAGCGGGCGCGGCCCAGCGCATCTTGCCGCCGAGCAAGCGCAAGAAGACCATCACCAAGACCGAAGTCGAAGACATCGTCGCTAAGATTGCGCGCATTCCGCCTGCCAATGTCAGTAATGACGATCGCGGCAAGCTGCAGACCATCGAGCGCGACCTGAAGAGCGTCGTGTTCGGTCAGGACAAGGCACTCGAAGTGCTGGCATCCGCAGTCAAGATGGCGCGCTCCGGCCTCGGCCGTGCAGACAAGCCGATCGGCTCGTTCCTGTTCAGCGGTCCCACCGGCGTCGGCAAGACCGAAGCCGCCAAGCAGCTTGCCTACATCATGGGCATCGAGCTGATTCGCTTCGACATGTCGGAGTACATGGAACGTCATGCGGTGAGCCGCCTGATCGGTGCGCCTCCGGGCTATGTCGGATTCGACCAAGGTGGCCTGCTGACCGAAGCTGTTACCAAGAAGCCGCACTCTGTGCTGCTGCTCGACGAAATCGAGAAAGCCCATCCGGACATCTACAACGTGCTGCTGCAGGTCATGGACCATGGCACGCTGACCGACAACAACGGGCGCAAGGCCGACTTCCGTAACGTGATCATCGTGATGACCACCAATGCGGGCGCAGAGACCATGAACAAGGCGACCATCGGCTTCACCAACCCGCGTCAAGCGGGAGATGAGATGGCCGACATCAAGCGACTGTTCACGCCGGAGTTCCGCAATCGTCTGGATGCGACCGTCAGCTTCAAGGCCCTGGATGAAATCGTCATCCTGCGCGTAGTGGACAAGTTCTTGCTGCAACTCGAGCAGCAACTGACCGAGAAGAAGGTCGACGTCACTTTCAGCGATGCGTTGCGCAAGCACCTCGCGAAGAAGGGCTTCGATCCGTTGATGGGCGCTCGCCCCATGCAGCGCTTGATCCAGGACACGATCCGTCGCGCGCTGGCCGACGAATTGCTCTTCGGACGCCTGATCGACGGCGGCCGTCTGTCGGTCGACGTCGATGACAAGGGCGAAGTGCTGCTCGACATTCAGCCGTTGTCGAAGAAGGAAGGCAAGTCCAAGCCCGAAGCGGAAGAGACTGCAGCGGGTTGACTCTGACACGTTGACTTGACGTTGTACGCGGCCCTCGTGGTCGCGTCGCCTCCAAAGGCCGGTAGCATTCGCTCCCGGCCTTTGTCGTTTCTGCCTTGATCCCTTCGTCGCTTCCGTTCCCGTTTCTGTTCTTTCGGCTCTATTTTTTGGCCGCTCGTTCTTGGCCCGCATCTTTTGATCCTCCCCGAACTCAGCCAGGAATGGAAAACCGGCCTCTCTTTCGCATGGAGCGGCTACATCGCGGTGTTATCGATCTGGATCGTGATGCAAAAGCGTGCGCCGGTGTCGACGATGAGCTGGATACTGTCGCTCGCACTGCTGCCGTTCGCGGGCTTCGTCATCTATTACTTTCTCGGGCCGCAGCGGCTCAAGAAGCAACGCCTCAAGCGTTTGCGAAGCCGTGCCAGCGCCAACGCGACGGCCGACCTCGCCTTGCTTCGCGAGGCACGCCAGCACGCACCGCCTGCGTTAAGGCAAATGGCCGGACTGGGCACGGCGACATGCGGCCTGCCGGTGTCGAGCGCCACCGAGGTCGAGTTGCTGTCTGGCGGTGCGTGCACCTTCGATGCCATCTTCGAAGCCATCCGCGACGCGCGCGATCACGTGCACCTCGAGTACTACATCTTCGAGCCCGACACCATCGGCACCGCCCTGCGCGATCTGCTCGTGCAGAAGGCGCAGCAAGGTGTCGTGGTGCGGCTGTTGCTGGACGCTTTGGGCTCTAAGCGGATCGGCCGCAAGTTCATGGCACCGATGCACGCGGCGGGCGTCAAGGTCGCGCTCTTTCATGACACGCGCATCGGCCGACGTTTGCGTCCGGTAACCAACTACCGCACCCACCGCAAAATCGTCGTCTGCGACGGCTTTACCGGTTTCACCGGCGGCGTGAATATCACCGACGAGGAAGACAAGCGCACCCGTGCAGACGCATACCACGACGTGCATTTGCGCATAGAGGGCAGTGCGGTGCGCTGGCTGCAAACCACGTTTCTCGAAGACTGGACGTACGCGACCGGCGAAGATCCGCGTGACATGGACGACACCCTGCCGCACTTGCTACCGCGCGCCGAGGCAGGCGATATTCCGGTGCAAATCGTGACCAGTGGGCCCGACAGCCCACTCGAGGCGATCCATCGCATGCATGTGTCTGCGATCAACTTGGCGAACGAGCGCGCATGGCTTACGACGCCGTACTTCGTGCCGGGCGAGCCGGCGCTCATGGCGTTGACGAGCGCTGCACTGCGCGGTGTCGACGTGCGCCTGCTGGTGCCTCGGCGCAGCGATAGTTTGGTGGTCAGCGCGGCGGCGCGCTCGTACTTCGACGAGTTGATCGCCGCCGGCGTCAAGGTGTGGGAGTACAAGGCGCGCATGCTGCACTCGAAGACCCTTCTAGTCGACGACAACTGCGCGATGATCGGCACCGCCAACTTCGACAATCGCAGCTTTCGCCTCAACTTCGAAGTGATGGCCGTGGTCTATGGCCCGGCGCTCGCCAAGCCGCTGGCTGCGCAGTTCGAAACCGATCTGCACAGTTCTGCTGCGGTGCGTGCCCGCCGCCATCAGACTTTTCAGGGCCGCCTCTGGGAAGCTGTCGCTCGTCTTTTTTCACCGTTGCTCTGACATGTCCCACACCTTTCTTTGGCACGACTACGAAACTTTCGGTGCTACACCACGGCGCGACCGGCCATCGCAGTTTGCAGCGATTCGCACCGACGCGGAGCTGAATGAAATCGGCGAGCCGCTCATGATCTATTGCAAGCCGGCGCCCGACTATTTGCCGAGTCCCGAGGCCTGCCTGATCACCGGCATCACGCCGCAGTTGTGCCTCGAGCGCGGCATTCCCGAGCACGAATTTGCGGCGCAGATCGAACGTGCCTTTGCGCAACCCGGTACCGTTGGCGTCGGCTACAACACCATTCGCTTCGACGACGAAGTCACCCGTTTCATGTTCTGGCGGAACCTGATCGATCCGTACGCCCGCGAGTGGCAAAACGACTGCGGCCGATGGGATTTGCTCGACGTGGTGCGCCTCACCTGGGCGTTGCGCCCGGACGGCATCGAGTGGCCGAAGAAGGAAGACGGCAAGCCCAGCTTCAAGCTGGGCGACCTGGCACGCGCCAATGGGTTGCTGCACGAGGCTGCGCACGATGCGCTGTCCGACGTGCGCGCGACCATCGCTCTGGCGCGCCTGATTCACGACAAGCAGCCCAAGCTCTTCGAGTTCGCCTTCAGCCTGCACAAGAAGGACCGCGTCGCGCGTGAGCTCGGCCTGCCGTCCACGCGTGACACGGCAAAGCCCTTCCTGCACGTGTCCGGCATGTTCCCAACCGAGCGCGGCTGCCTGGCCGTCATGTGGCCGCTCGCGAGCCATCCGGCGAACAAGAACGAACTGATCGCCTGGGATCTTGCATACGATCCTGCCGAGTTGCGCGATCTGGATGTCGAAACGTTGCGATTGCGCCTGTTCACCCGCACTGCAGACCTGCCGGAAGGTGTAGTGAGACTGCCGGTCAAGGGCATTCATCTCAACAAGTCGCCGATGGTCGTGGGCAATCTGCGCACGCTCGCGCCGGCGATGGCCGAACGCTGGGGCATCGACCTCGAAGCGGCTTCGCGCAACGCCGAGATCGCACGCGGCTTGCCCGACATGAGCGCGATCTGGCCACAGGTCTATGCGCGGCCCAAAGAGGCGACTCCTGACGTCGATGAAGACCTGTATGGCGGCTTTGTTGGCGATGCGGACCGTCGTCGTTTGCTTCGCGTGCGCGGCCTGTCTCCGGCCGACCTTGCGCGCGAGCGCGTCGGCTTCGACGACCCGCGGCTCGAAGAGATCGTGTTCCGCTACCGCGCGCGCAACTGGCCCGAGACGCTGACAGTCGAAGAAAGCGAGCGCTGGGAAGCGCATCGCGCGGCGCGGTTGCTCGAAGGCGAGGGCGGCGCTCGCAGCGTCGACATGCTCTTTACCGAGATCGATGCCTTGTCGGAAAGTGCAGACGAGCGTGGCGAAGAACTGCTCGGTGCGTTGTACGAGTACGCCGAGGCGATCGTGCCAGAGCGTTAGTCAACAAGGAGCGTAGTGGTGTCCATCCGTCGCCCGCTAAACGCAGCATTTGGACGCCTTCACTACCAGACTGCACGTTTGTGTCGAAGATTCACATGCGGCTAGACCTTTGGACACCGCTTCAGGAGTAGCGCAGTTGGCTGTGTGACATTCTGCGCGACGCGTGCCTTAGTGTTACTTGAAACCTATCAGAACCTTTTTTTCGCGTCTCTGATTTTGGCCCGGCGTTCGACGATGGCGGTATGCCAACCCTAGTCCACATCGTTCTCCTGCTCGTCGCGATGACTTTCACGCTGTGCGTGATGGTCGCCTGACGCCCACGCCTCTCTTTGACTCCGGAGGTGCTCCATGAAACGCAGCCTGATTCAGCTCGACCACGGTCTTTCCAAGCTGACCATACTTCCGTCCGATAACGTGGTGATCGGCCGCGACTCTGTGTGTGACGTCGTCGTGTACGACGAGCGCGTCAGTCGTCAGCATGTGCGCATCGCCATGTCGCGGTACACGTCCGGCATCCTCGATCTGTCGAGCCGCAACGGCTTGTACGTGAACGGCCTTAAGGTCAAGGCCGGTCAGCTGCGGCATCTCGATGTCATTCGGATCGGCAACACGCGTTTCAGGTTCTTCGAGACTGCGCCGGTCGGACCAGACTCCGCGCTGGCGTTGATGCACAGCACCTGAAGATCACTTGCCGGAGCAATCTACCGATGGCCTTGGCGTGTCTCTTTCAGCTGTCCGAATCGGGCTCGGCCGCATGGCTGGGCGCCAGCCGGTAACCCTGCCCATAAATGGTCTGGAGCTGCAACCCGTTGGTTTCCAGCAAAAGTTTGCGGCGCACCTTGAAGATCTGATTGTCCAGAATCCGAGTGCTGCTGGAGCGCGCGTCCTGGTTGGTCGCCTCCAGCAAATAGAAGCGCGAGACGACCCGTCCCAAGTTGCGAAACAGGGCGATCGCCAAACTGAATTCACGTTCGCTCAACGTAAAAAGCTGCGGAGGCAAACCGGCACGGATTACCGTAGCGCTCTCGTGGAAAAACTTCCACTCACCGATCGTTTCCACCCAGCCTTTTGCGGTTTCCTGCGGCGTGCGAAAACGTTTGACGCGCGCGACCAACTCGATCGGCCTGAAAGGTTTGATCACGTAGTCATTGGCGCCTGCGCTGAGTGCCTCGGCCACATCCCGCTCGGCACCGCGGGCGCTGAGCATGATGACCGGCACGGTCAATCGGCGGTAGTCGCGCAGCCATCGCAAGAGCTCCAGCCCATCCAGCCCCGGCACGTTCCAGTCCAGGATCAGAAGGTCGAACGAATCGGTTCGCAGTGCCGTCCGCAGCATCTCACCGTCTGTGAACTGCTCGCAGCTCGTGTTTTCGTAACCGGCCACAGTCAGCGTCTCCAGGGTGGCGACCAGTAATTGCATTTGCGGTAGTTCATCTTCAAGCAAGGCGATACGCATCATTTCTCCCGAGTTTCTCTCTAGATTCTTGTCGAATTGAAACATCCAAATCTACCAAAATCTCCCAATGCAGATTGAGCTCGGTCAAACCTGTTCATGATCTGTGACCTTTTAAACAAAATGTAAAAAATAACTGTTCAATACTTTCGAATCCTCGCGTTTGCAATGCGAAAAAGGCAAACCAAAGGAATCATCCGGTGCATGAACATCGCTATCGTTGGACCCCGCCCTTCAGCAATCATTCAAGAAATGTTGTCGAAAGTATCAAGCGAAGCCGAGATTTTTTCTTCGCTCGCAGACCTGTCGAAAGCAATGAAGTGGGGCGCCGTTGTCGACCTCGTCGTACTAGGCCTCGGCGAGCAGGCCACGTCGATTGAGGAAGTCGAAATAGCGCACGACAGCCTCGGCGCCAGCATTCCACTGCTTGCAGTGGTCATGCCCAACGCAATAAGCGATATACAACGAAGCGACCACAAAGAGTTCTTCGATTTTCTGGTGCGACCTTTTTCCGATGAGGAATTGGTAGCTCGAATTCAATTGCTTTACAGCAGATTGGCTTATAGTCGCAAAGGCGACGAGATAGAAGATGCACTGGAAGTCGGGCCCTACCGATTCGATGCTTCCGTGTTTACCATTCATATGGGTCGCCACGAAGTTCATCTGCAACCAAAGCGATTTCGGCTAGCGCGTCTGTTGTTCAGTCGAATTGGTCGTACGGTATCGCGTCGAGAAATTTACGAGGCGATATGGCCACGAATGACCAATTCACGCGTGGTCGATACAGCCATTGCTCAATTGCGTAGCGCACTGGAACTCAAAGGCGAGCATGGTTTCATTCTCCGATCGGTACACGGGACAGGCTATTGCCTGATCGATAAAACACAACTCTGGAAATCACCTGCGAGCGACAGAATATACGCGCAGCCGTTGATTACCACGTCCTATGCAGAGGCTGCACAATGATTGAAAAAGGCGCTGGCCCGGTGGCGGCAGTATGGAGTGAAAACGCATTGGAACGCGCCCGGCTGCGACGCTTGCTCGCAGCAAATTGCTGTGCATCGCTGGCCTATGACTCTGCGGCGGGCCTCTTGAAATTGCTTGCGAGCGGCAAGGCGTTGTCGATGATTGTCATCGGGGAAACCCTGGCCGGCGCGTCTGAAAGCGCCGAGCGCATCCGGCTGCTTGTCAACCCGCGCACAGCGTTGATGGTGGTCAACAAGGCGAGTTATTTGCCCTCAGGCGGGTTCGCGCAAGACCCGGCGTTGCGCGTGCTGGACGAAAAAGCAATCCAGGCCAAGGTCAAGCAAGTGCTGGCCAAGGTCAGGGCAGGCGGCAGCATTTCTCCCTCACCGCTGTCGTTCGGCAACTACGAGTTTCGGCCGCCCGGTCAGGTCTTTGTCGAGAACGAATTGAAGTCGCTGAGCGACAGCGCCTTCAGCGTCGCGCTCACGTTCTTTCGCAACCAGAACACCCCGTTGTCCGAGGCGCGTCTCGACATGTCTTCCTGGGATGAAATCCCTGCGCTGATGGGTGGCCCGCCCGAGACCATGACGGATCACCTGCGCAAGCATCTCGAACTCGATGGCCGGCACGGCTTCAACCTGCAGAGTCTTTTGCGATCGGGCTATGTGCTGACCTCCGGGCAAGGTCGAGCGCCGCAAAGAACAGCTGCCCACTGAGGGCTGACGGACGTTCGCGGGGCGGTCGCTGAACAGCCCCGCCGCTGCGAGCACTTGCGCGTCCTCGTATGCTCCGCCGAATGGATGACATCGCCGCCGCAGCCCCGGTATCTGCACTTGCCGCACTTGCTGATTTCGCTACGCGTCACCGTCGACTTTTCGTGTTGAGCGGCGCCGGTTGCAGTACCGAATCGGGCATTCCCGACTACCGCGACGAGAAGGGCGACTGGAAGCGGCCCTCGCCCGTCACCTATCAGGCCTTCATGGGCGAAGAGGCGACGCGCAAACGCTACTGGGCGCGCAGCCTGATCGGCTGGCCGACCATGGCGCTGGCCACGCCAGGACCAGCCCATCGTGCACTGGCGCAACTCGAAGCATCCGGTCGCGTCGAACTCCTTCTCACGCAAAACGTCGATGGGCTGCACGACGCGGCGTGCAGCCGCAATACCATTGACCTGCACGGCCGTATCGACACCGTTCGCTGCATGGCCTGCGAGACGTGCTCGCCACGCTCCGAACTCCAGATCGAACTGCGCCGTCGCAACCCTGCATGGGCAAGGCTCGAAGCGCGCGCCGCACCCGATGGCGACGCCGACATCGAAGGCCACGGCTTCTCCACATTCGACGTGCCGCCGTGCTCCGCCTGCGGAGGCCTGCTCAAACCCGACGTGGTGTTCTTCGGTGAGGGCGTCCCGCGCGATCGTGTTGCCGCGGCTTTCGCAGCCCTGAGCCAAGCCGACGCCATGCTTGTTATCGGCTCGTCGCTGATGGTGTATTCGGGCTTCAGGTTCGTGCAGGCGGCGGTGGCTGCCGGCAAGCCTGTAGCAGCGGTCAATCTCGGTCGTACCCGCGCGGACGATCTTTTTGAGTTGAAGGTCGAGTTACCGGTCGGGGAGACCCTTTCGGCACTGGTTCAGGCACTCAGGCACCGCGTGACGGCATGAAAGATGTCGCCTCCGCGCGACCTTCCACATGCAGACGTGCAGTCGACGCTGGCGTGTCTGCCAGCAGCTTGCCTTTCTTGAACACTTTGAGCCGCGTGGCGCGCAGCCTTATCGCCTCGACAGCATCTCGCGCCTGCAGCAACACGAAGCTGGCATCGCAACCGGCATCGAGCCCGTAGCCGTCGAGGTGCATCACCTTCGCAGCGTTGGTGGTCACCGCTTCGAAGCACGCGCGAATGCCGGCCTGGCTCGTCATCTGCGCCACGTGCAGGCCCATGTGCGCGACTTCGAGCATGTCACCCGAACCCATGCCATACCACGGGTCCATCACGCAGTCGTGGCCGAAGGCGACGTTGACGCCAGCCGCCATCAGCTCCGGCACGCGTGTCATGCCGCGGCGCTTGGGGTAGGTGTCGTGGCGGCCCTGCAGCGTGATGTTGATGAGCGGGTTGGCGATCACGCTGACGCCGCTCCCGGCGATCAACGGGAGCAGCTTGCTGACGTAGTAGTTGTCCATGCTGTGCATCGACGTGCAATGCGATCCGTTGACGCGGCCTTGCAGGCCAAGGCGTTGCGATTCGTACGCCAGCGTTTCGATATGGCGCGACAGCGGATCGTCCGATTCGTCGCAATGCATGTCGACCAGCTTGCCGCGCTCGGCTGCGATCTCGCACAGCAGCTTCACGCTCGCAGCGCCTTCGGCCATCGTTCGCTCGAAATGCGGAATGCCGCCGACCACGTCGACGCCCTTGTCGAGCGCACGCTTCAGGCTGTCGACGCCGCCGGCCGCACGCAGCACGCCGTCTTGCGGGAACGCCACGAGCTGCAGGTCGATGTACGGCGCGACCCGTCGCTTCACTTCGAGCAGCGCGTCGACTGCGAGCAGGCTCGGGTCGCTCGTGTCGACATGGGTACGAATCGCGAGCAAGCCCTTGGCGGTGGCCCAGTCGCAATAGGTGAGGGCACGTTCGATCAAGGCTTCGGCCTTGAGCAACGGCTTGAGCTCACCCCACAACGCGATACCTTCAAGCAGCGTGCCGCTTTCGTTGACGCGCGGCAAGCCGTAGCTGAGCGTGGCATCCATATGAAAGTGCGGATCGACGAAGTGCGGGGCGACGAGCATCCCCTGGGCGTCTATGGTTTCGTGCGCGGGCGCATCGAGCCCCTTAGTCAACTCAACGATGCGGCCGTGCTGCACGGCGATCGACATGTCGGTGCGACCGTCGGGTAGGGTGGCGTGGGTGACGAGAAGGTCGAGCATGGTCAGCGAAACCGCGGAGTCGTGGCGCGAGCCTTATTTCGTGCCAAAGATCCGGTCGCCAGCGTCGCCCAGGCCCGGCAGGATGTAGCCGTGGTCGTTGAGCTCGCGATCGATCGCTGCGGTGTAGATGGGCACGTCAGGGTGTGCGGTCTGCAGCGCCTTGACGCCTTCAGGGCAAGTCAGCAGGCAAACAAATTTGATCGACTTCGGGTTCAGTTCCTTCAGTCGATCGACGGCGGCGATCGCGGAGTTGCCGGTGGCCAGCATCGGATCGACCACGATGATGTCGCGGTCCTGCATTTCGCTCGGCATCTTGAAGTAGTACTCGACGGCGGTCAGTGTCTTGGGGTCGCGGTACAAGCCGATGTGACCGACACGTGCGCCTGGCACCACGGTGAGCATGCCTTCGAGGATGCCGTTTCCGGCTCGCAGGATCGACACCAGCACGAGCTTCTTGCCGTCGATGACCTTGGTCGTCATGGTTTCGAGCGGCGTCTCGATCTCGATGTCCTGCATCGGCATGTCGCGCGTCACCTCGTAGGCCATCAGCATGCTCAGCTCGTTGAGCAGGCGGCGAAAGCTGTTGGTCGAAGCGTCTTTGCGACGCATCAAAGAGAGCTTGTGCTGGACGAGGGGATGGTCGACGAGGTGAACGTTGCTCATGGAGGGGCGGAGGCTTTCCGTGTTCTTGCGTTGCAAAAGAGAGGGCTGAAGATCGCCCTTCTTTTAGCAGGTGTCAAGCAAGAGCCAAGCCAACGCCCGGTCGACCCTAGACCGCTGCCACTCGGTCGTTTGTTGGCAGGCTCAGGCTTGTCGTCGCGGCGCTTAAGCTGCGACGGCGCTTATGCCAGCGTGCCCAGGTTGGCCGCCGTGATCGGCATGCACCACGGTGAACAGACCCACGTCCACACGGCCGGTTCTAAATCCGGCTTCGCAGTAGCACAGGTAGTACTCCCAGAGGCGTTTGAACGAGGCGTCGAAGCCCAGCGCCTCGATCGACGGCCACGCCCGCAGGAACCGGTTGCGCCACTCCGCCAGCGTGGTGCCGTAGCTGGCACCGAAAGACACCGCGGTTTCAAGCCGCATGCCGACTTGCGCCGCCTGTGTCTTCATGGCACTGACCGACGGCAACATGCCGCCTGGAAAAATGAAGCGCTGGATGAAATCGGTACCGCGCCGGTAGTGATCGAAGTAGTCGTCGGCAATGGTGATGACCTGCAGCACCGCCGAACCCGCGGGCCGTAGTCGCTGACGCAGCGTCTCGAAGTAAACAGGCCAGTAACGCTCGCCGACCGCTTCTAGCATCTCGATGGAAACGATGCGGTCGTATTCGCCTTGCACATCGCGATAGTCCTGCAGCCGCAGGTCGACGGCCTGCGTCAAACCTTCGTCGGCGACTCGTTTGTTGGCGTGGGCCAGCTGCTCGGTGGAAAGGGTCAGGCCGGTCACGCTGGCGCGATGCTTGCGGGCCAGCGCCAAAGCCAGCGCACCCCAACCGCAGCCGATTTCGAGCACCTTGCCATCGTCGGGCACGTCGAGCAGCGACACGATGTGATCCAGCTTTGCAGCCTGCGCTTCTTCGAGCGATTCGTCGCCCGTGGCGTACAGGGCGCTGGAATAGAGCATGTCCGGATCCAGCCACTGGGCGTAAAAGTCGTTGCCCATGTCGTAGTGGAACGAGATGTTTTGGCGGCTGCCCCGCCGCGAGTTGGCGTGCATCAGGTGAAACAGCCGAGTGAGCCAGCGCGCCGGCAGCGAGGCTTCGAGCGCACGGCCCCAATTCGCCTCGTTGCAAATCCCGAATTCAAGCAGCGCGGTGAGGTCTGTCGTCGACCAGTCGCCATCGCGGTACGACTCGGCCAGGCCCAGGTCGCCCTGCAGCAGCAAACGCACCAGTGGGCGCCAGCGATGCAGTCGTATCGAAGCTTGCGGGCCCGGCGCCGTGCCCCGGCCTTCGATGCGCTCGCCACCGGGCAGCTCGACGCTGAGCGTCCCACAGCGCACGTCGCGCAACAGTCGCGTCAGCAGCCGGCGCATCGGCCAACCTCCGAGCGACGACAGGGTCGAGGCAACGCCGCTGCGCGGTTCTTCGGTCTGGAGGCTGTTTGGCGGAGAAGAAGGTGTGCTCATGATTCTTCGGCTTTGATAACGGTCACCGACCGGGTCGGTGCGGGCGGCCGAACGTGCAACCGCACGCCCTTGACCCAGAGGCGCAGTGCCTCCCAGTGGATGGCGCCCACGACCTTCAGCGTGAGCAGGGGATGCGAAAAGAATGCCAGCAACAAGGCGGCATCGTTCAGTACGCGGCGATGTGCGTCGAGCCGTGCGAACAACATCGGGCCGTCGGCATCGCTCGCGGTGATGTCCAGGCGCATTTCGGGCTGGTCGACGTGGGGCGCTTGCACGCGAAAGCCGTAGTCCATCTGCAAGCCGAGGAAGGGCGAGACGTGAAACTCCTTGGCGCAGTGCTGGTCGATCGGCGCACCCTGAGTACTCCGGGCGCGCTGGTCCTTGTCCACTTCGATCAGGTAACTGTGGCGTTCGCCGAACGTGTTGTTCACTTCGTAGAGGATCGCTTGCAGCTCGCCATCGGGCAGGTGGCAGAAGTACACGCTGAGCGGGTTGAAGGCGTACCCGAGGATGCGCGGCATGCTGAGAAGGCGGATGGGGCCACCCGCGAGCAGGCCCGCGGCGGTCAACTGCTCATCGACCCGCTGGCGCAGGTTATGGCCGTTGCCGTCCTTGCCCTTGCGCGCGCCATAGTCGGCTTCATGCAGGCTGAACAGGTTGAAACGATTCAGGGAAAAGAAGCGCAGCCGTTGCGCCAGCTCCGGCAGTTCGTCGAGGTCGATCAACAGCGAGAAAACACGGTAGGCAAGCCGGTGGCGCGCGGGGCGCATCCGTTGATGCATGACGCGTCCGGGGTAGAGCGCGGACTGCTGCAGTGTCGTGTTCATGCGGTTTGACCAGCCGTTGCGGCTTCGGCCATCGCGGGTCGAAGCACAGTCTTCAGCCGGATGCGATCGGACTCGTTGGCGACCGTCCAAGGCCGACGCACGCCGCCTATCGCCTCGGCCACCGCCAGGCCGGACTGCAGCCCGTCTTCGTGGAACCCCGAGCCAAAGTACGCACCACAAAACCAGGTGCGGTTATGACCCTGAAGCGACCACAACTGGTCTTGCGCGCGGATCGCGGCGGCATCGAACATCGGATGCTCGTATGTCTCGCTGCGAATCAGGTGTTCGGGGCGGGGCTCTTGCATGGGGTTGAGCGTCAGGAACAGCGGCGTGTGGTCTGGAATCCCCTGCAGCCGGTTCATCCAGTAGGTCACGCACAAGGCATCGGGCCGAGCGCGATCGGCCGCGTAATTCCAGCTCGACCACACTGCGCGGCGTTGCGGCATCAGGGCTGGGTCGCTGTGCAACACGGCGCGATTGCGGCTGTACCCGAAAGCACCGAGCACACGCGATTCCTCGGCGTGCGCATCAGGCAGCAGTCGCAGCGCTTGGTCGGCGTGCGTGGCGATCACGACCTGGTCGAAACGCTCGGGCGCCCAGCCGGCTTCGGTGCAGACATGCACGCCCTCGGCGCTACGCCGGATTTCGACGGCGGCGTTGTCCAGGCGCAAACGATCGCCCATTCCCTTGGTGAGCTGCTCGACGTAGCGGCGGCTGCCACCTTCTACGGTGCGCCACGCCGGCCGGTTGGTGAGCTTGAGCAGATGATGGTTTTCGCAGAACCGCACGAAAGCCTCGGTCGGGTATTCGCCGATGCGTGCGGCCGACGTCGACCATATTGCAGCCGCCATCGGATACAGATGGTCGTCGCGAAACGCCCTGCCGTAGCCCTGCATGTCGAGGTATTGGTCGAGCGGCATCAGGCCAGCGCTGGCGGCGTGCGCCGGTGCCTGACGATAGAAACGGACCAGGTCGCGCAGCATCGACCAGAAGCGCAGGCTGACCAGGTTGCGCTTTTGCGCGAACACGCCGCCCAGACCTGTTCCCGAGTACTCGAGCGCACCGTCGTCCAGGCTTACCGCAAAAGACATCTCCGACGGTTTGGTCTCGACGCCGAGGTGCGCGAACAGCGCCGTCAGGTTGGGGTAGGCCGGCTCGTTGTAGACGATGAATCCCGTGTCGACAGCGATAACCGCACCGGCGCCACCTTGCGTGGATTGCACATCGACCGTGTTGCTGTGCCCGCCGGGCCGGGTGTCGGCCTCGAAGACGGTCACGCGGTGCTTTTGCGACAGCAGCCATGCCGCAGACAGACCCGAGATGCCACTGCCGATGACAGCGATATCGAGTGCCGCACCTGCATTGGCGGGGGGCGGCGTGCGCATCGTAGGCGCAGCGGCGGTCGATATCGTTTGCATACTGGGGCTCCTGGAATGCCTGAGGCCAGGTCTGAGGACAGGGCTTGGAGGAGATACGCGGCGGTTGGCCATTTGGATCACGGTATTTGTAATTCGACGTGATCTAATTCCCCCAGCGGGCCGTACGAAGCCGTATGAGCCCCGTCCCACAGTCCACGGTAGCCGCCTTGCTGGCCCAGCCAGCCACGGCTGCCCGCCTGTCGGTCGTTACGTTGAAACAACCACGGGGAGCGATGCCGACAAGCGATGAACTGAACGCCCTGGTGCAGGCCATAGCGGCCGCGGGCGACCGGCAGGCTTTCGCTGCCCTGTTCAAGCATTTCGCGCCGCGCGTGAAGGCATTCCTGATGCGGTCGGGTACGGCAGAGGGTCTGGCCGAAGAGCTGGTGCAGGAGACCATGATTTCGGTATGGCGCAAGGCCGCCATGTTCAATCCGGCTCAGGCTGCGGTGTCGACCTGGATCTTCACCATAGCGCGCAATCTGCGCGTCGACCACTTCCGGCGCCAAGGGCAGCGCGAGGTGCAAGGCGACGGCACCGAAGCCGACGACATGCCGGACACGGCCCCCGCACTTGAAGATCAGGTGCGGACTGGCCGGCGCGAAAAGGGCGTTCGCGAGGCGATGTGCAAATTGTCGCCAGAGCAGGCGCAAATCGTGCGCCTGTCGTTCTACGAAGAGCATCCCCACTCCCGCATCGCGCTCGAGCTGGGCATTCCACTCGGCACTGTCAAGTCGCGCGTGCGGCTTGCCGTCAACCACCTGCGTCGATTGCTCGACGGCCTCGAACCATGATGAACCACCACCCGGACGATGACTTCTTGCTGGCCCTTGCGGCGGGCAATCTCGATAACGGCCCTTCGCTGGTCGTGTCCAGCCACGTCGAGGGCTGCGCGCATTGCCAGGAGCGCATTCGCGTGCTGGAAACGATCGGCGGCGACATGCTGGAGGCGCTTGACCCTGCAGTGCTTGCAACCGACGCGCTGACGAAGGCCCTGGCCGCCATCGACGCACCATCGCCGCCGGCGTTCCAACCGCCGACAGCGGTGGGGCTTCGCGCCGCATTGCCGGTCGGCATGAAGTGGCCACGGTCACTCCACGGCTGCACGACCACGCGCTGGCGTTGGCTTGGCCCCGGCATGCGCTGGAGCCGCGTGACGCTGCCTTACGACCGGGCTGCCAACGTGTTCTTGTTGCGCATAGGCGCCGGTAAAAAACTGCCGATGCACAGCCACAGTGAAGTCGAATTGACGCAGGTGCTGTACGGCACCTTCCACGATGGTCGGGCACTGTTCGGGCCGGGTGATTTCGACGAGGCCGACGGGTCCATCCTTCACCAGCCGGTCGTCCTCGCCGATGGTGAATGCATCTGCCTGGCATCGGTGCGCGGCAAGGTAATGTTCGAAGGTGCGATCGCCCGCTGGTTCGGCGGGCTGGTCGGGATGTAAAAAAACCGCTGCGTCGCAGCGGTTTTTTTTAGCTCCAGCGAAATCAGCGGCGGCCGATGAAATCGCTGATCCACCCGGTGATCCAGCAGGCTGCTGCGGCCGACACGGCAGTCACGAAAGTCCCCCAGCACAGGTCGGCCATGGTGACCTGTACAGGCCAGTTTTTCAGCGTCGCCTGGTTGGTTAGGTCATAGGTCGCATAGGCCACCAGCCCGAGCAAGGCGCCCGAGCCGAGCGCCGACAGCCAAGCCCGGCCGTTGACCGATGGCGCCACGCAGAAGAACACGACACCCACGATGTAGATCAGGTAGAACGCAATCGCCGGTGCCGGCGAAAAGCGCTCCAGCATCATGTTGCCGAGGGCCGGCCGGTAGAGCCGGTCGGCCATGGTGGTGAGCCAGATGGCATCTAGCCCCAGAAAGATAATGGCCGTGATGGGGTAGGCGATGAGGAAGTTTCGAATGGACATGGTGGGTGGTTCTCCTGCAACCATTACGACGCATGGCCGACCATGGATCACTTCAGACGCAATGCTTGCGCCACTTTTACTTCAACCGGTAGCTGAGCTTGCGGCCGCCGTCGACAGTCGAGTCGAGACCGAGCCAGTCGCCGGTGGCTGAGTACCAGACGTCGATCGGATTCGTGGCGCCCGTGATGCGCCACCGCGTCGCCACGGTCGATTGCCCGCGCACATCGATCTCGCCGCTACCGACGCGCGTGATCTGCACTTTTTCAAGCTTGCCGGTCTGCGCGTTGAGCAGTCGTGTCTGCGTCTGCAGGGCCGGATTCCAATAGGCGAAGCTCATCACGCAGCCCGCCACGGACAAGCCCGTGGCGTTATCCGCGAAGACCATGAGCCCTTCGCCTCCAGAGCTGCCTTCGCCTTCGGTTTGCGTGCGCACGCGCATGATCTTGCCATCGTCGTCCGTCTTCGAGACGAGGTCGGTCAAGCAGTTGCCGCGCCACTTCTCGACGACTTTGTGCTGGTAGCGGTAAGCCGATATGCCGATGAATCTGACGTCGAAGTTCGCCTCTCCGACAACTCGCCGCTCGTCGCCGGAACCGGTCACATTGAAGCGGTGTTCCCCAATGGGCTTGTCGTTCAGCGAGGCAACGAAATTCCATTCGCCGGTCGGTGCTGTCGCCGCATGGCTCGGTGCCGTTGCCAGCAGGCCGAACGAGAGCGAAAGCGCCAGCGTTTTACCGACATGGACAGCATGCAGCGCTTTCATGGCGTACCTTTGCGCGGCGGGCCCGGCACGAATGCGTTGGTCCGCTCGACGTATTCACGGTACTTCGGCCGGCGCTCAGCAATGTCCTTTTCGAGCAGCGTCACGCCGGACACCTTGAGCAGCAGTACCGTCATGAGCAGCGGCGAAACGACGCTCCACGCACCGCCCCAGCCTGCGGCGGACAGCGCCATCAGCCACAGTCCCCACCAGACGCAGGCCTCGCCGAAGTAGTTGGGGTGTCTGGTATAGCGCCACAGGCCGCGGTCCATGACCTGGCCCTTCTGGGCGGGGTCGGACTTGAAAGTGGCCATTTGCTGGTCACCGATGGCTTCGAAAACCACGCCGAAGATCGCGATCGACATGCCCGCCCAATCGAGCAAGCCAAGCGGGTTCGGTGCGACAACGCCAACGGTATTTCCCGCGACGACGCCCACGAACAACGGAGCCGAGACAATCCACGCGAGCACCACCTGCAAAGCGAAGATGAGGTACAGGCTTTTAAACCCGAAGTTCGGCTGGTTGCGGGCGCGGATCTCCTGATAGCGGCGATCTTCCCCGTGCCCCCAGTTGCGTACCGTGATGAACAGACTGAGGCGCAACGCCCACGCGACCGCGATGGCGATCATGCAAACGCTTCGAATGCCCGGCGCCGGCATTAGCACGAAGTAAACGCACCCCGCACCCGCGATCAAGATCGGCCACATGCGGTCGACCAGACTCACGTCGGTGCGCGACAGGCTCACCAGCCAGGTCAACACTGCCAGCACGGCGGTCACGCCCAATCCAGTAAAGGCTATCGGCCACATTGCAATCACCTCACGCATGAGCAGTCTCCGGAAGATCGGCATGTATGACCGCCTCGACGATCACGCCATCGAATCGGATCGACAACCAGACCAGCAGTGGCATCAGCACGGCCCAGCCAACGACCAGTTCGGCCAGCGCCGGCGTGGCATGAATGAACGACGCGCCGCCAAGCCGCACGCCCGACGCAAAAGAGGCCGGGCCGGCAATAGCGCCGAGCACGACGGCCAGCCACAGCCGCGGGCGCAGCCAGCGCAATGTCACGTTCAACTGGATCGCGAACAAGCCCCAAAGACCGATCATCCAGTAGGGCGGCAGATGGGCCAAGGGTTGCCCCGACGGATAGCCGATGTTGCCCAGCGCGACATGAATCGTCTCCGATGCAAAGCCGATCAGGCAAACCAGCGCAACGAGTGCAGCCTCCTGCGCAGGTCGCGAGGAAACGGCGATGTGCCATGCGATCACCGCGAGCCCGCATGCCAATCCCCAGAGCGGCCGGTCGTGCGCGGCACCGAGCACTGCCGCGAACCAGCCGATCTGCGCCAGCACCACGTTCGCGAGTTGCATGGTCCGCGTTGGTTGCGCTGGAGCGACTGTCACGCGCGCTTCTCGAACAGGTAGTGGCTGACCCACCACCGCTGGCCTTCGTCGTAACCGAACAGCTCTTCGACCGACATGAAGAACAGGCGCCACCGCGTCCACCACACGTTGGCTTCACCACCATAGGTGCTCTCGAACAGCGGCATCAGTTCGCTGCGGTGCGCATCCATGTTGCGCAGCCACGCTGCCGACGTGCGCTGGTAGTGCGTGCCGTTCCAGCGCCAGCGTTGCAGCAGGCGCAAGTCGTCCTGGCAGTGCAATGCCAGGTCGTCGCTGGGCATCATGCCGCCAGAGAAAAAGTGCTTGCTCATCCAGTCGCTGGCATCGCGCTCGACGAAGGGGTAGGGCGCGTCGCGGTGCGCGAACACGTGCATGAAGAAGCGGCCTCCCGGCCTCAACCATGAGGCGACGTTGGCGAATGCACGTGGCCAGTTCCGCAGGTGCTCGAACATCTCGATCGACACGATGCGGTCGAACTGCTCGTCGCTGCTGAAGACGTTGAAGTCGCGGGTGAGCACGCGAACGTTGGTCAGCCCGCGGCGCGTCGCTTCGGATTCGATGTACTCGCGCTGGGAGCTGGAATTCGACAGTGCGGTGATCTGGCTGCCGGGGTAGCGCTGGGCCATGAAGAGCGTCAGCGAACCCCAGCCGCAACCGAGTTCCAGCACCTGCTGCCCATCTTTCAGGCCGGCGCGTTCGCATGTTGCGTTGAGCGAGGCCGCCTCGGCCGCTTCGAGCGTGTCGACGCCGTCGGGCCAATAGCAACTGCTGTATTTACGATGCTTGCCGAGTACGGCGCCGAAGAACGCGGCCGGTACTTCGTAGTGCTGCTCGTTGGCCTTTTCGGGCAGAGGCGCCAGTTCAGCGCTGCGCATTGTTGCGAGAAAATCGCTGGTCTGATCAGACGTGGATTCGGTATCGGCGCTTTCCAGCTCGATCACCCGCGCTTTCAACAAGCGGCGGATGCCTGCCCGCACGACTCGGTCTGGCACGTAGCCCTGTTCGACCCAATGGATCGCGGTGGCAGTGTTTTGCGACATGTGCGCTTTCTTCTCCAGGCACACGATGTGTGTGATTCCAGAGCTGTTACGCAGCCCGATGCCGTTTGGATCTGCAGGTCGAATTCGTCTCTAAAAGACGGTGCCGTCGCTCTCGATCATCAGTGGCGGTGCGCCGTTGCGCAGGCGATGTGCCGACGCGCGTCCCGCCGCCCAGGTTCCGCCTTCAAGGACGCACGCCAGCGGCATATCTTCTTCCGTGCGGTTCAGCACCTTGCGCACACGCGGCGCCACTTCATCGAGCAGCGCGACCGTGAGCGCACGCCACTCCACGATGAACTCGTCGCTGACCTTCCAGCTGCGTTCGAGAAACGCAGGGTCCTTCGGCACGATGACCTGACTGTCGATCAGCAGGCCGCCGTTGCGGTATTCGGGCAGTGCGGTCAGCGTCTCCAGATGCCGCACCTTGACGCCGGCCCAAGCGAACGGCTCCAGCAATGAATAGGTCAGCCACTGCGAGAGCTTGTGAAACGGCATCCATCCATCGGTCAAGCCGGGGCCGGTCACTGCGCTGTGGCGCCAGCAATCGCCGAGCGCCAATGCCCGGTCGCTGGTGCCGAAGCCGCCGGCGTTGTCGCTGCCGTCGGCGGCCAGGCTGTCGATGGCGTTGGATGCCGGCCAGATGCCCGAGAACGAATCGAGCAACAGCGACAGAATCTCGTGCGCCGTGACCTCGGCCGTCGGTGGCGCGGCGGGGCCGTACGGGCCGACCAGCGCGTCGAACAGTCCGCCGGGCCGGCCGCTGTCGCCGAACACCTCGGGCTGCTCGGTCATCGCCTCGCCGAGCCTGCGCAACAGCATCGCGCGCCCGGCAAGGCCGATCAGCGGATTGGCTTCGCTCACTTGCAGTGCGTCGCCGAGACGGTCTGTGACGAGTGCCTTCAGACCGGCCGCGTCGGCCTGCAGCGGACGGTCGGGATCGGATGAAAACAGGCCGCTGGTGAACGCATGAAAGCTCGCCACGGCCAGGCCTTCTGAGCGCGAGAAGCTCTGGCCTTCTTCGTCGCCGAAGGCAGTTTCGATGTAGCGCCAATCGGGCCCGGCACCGGCGTCGAGCAACACGCTGACCAACGCCAGATCGATCTGCGCGCGGGCACGCTCACGCGATGTCGCGGCTTCGCCCAACAGGGTGTTCAACTCGGCCAGCCGGTCGACACCACCGGCCTCGAAATGGCGCCAGCGGCTGTGGTACGGAATCGTGTCCCACGGGTATCGTTCAAGCGTTACTTCTGCCACGGCCCGTGCGGCATCTTCGATGGTGCTGTCGTTGCCGATGGTGAACCACGCCGACTCGCCGCGCCGCGCGCGTGCCAGCAAGGCGGCCGAGCGCTCGCGGACAGCCGCAGTGGTGCGCAACAACGCCGCAGCGCCCGCCGCATGACTGCTGTCGTCGGTCAGCTCGACGATCGGATCGACATGGCCTTCCGCGTCCGCACTTCGAACGGCTGCGTTGTGTGTCGGGCGCTCCGGGTCGACGCCGTAGTTGTCGCGGCTCATTTGGCGAGCCCCCGACCTTTGGCCTGCTTCAACTCATCGGCATTGGGCACATGGCCTGGTGTGAAGTAGCCGGCGGCTTTCTTGGCGTCCATCTCGACCTTGGCGTCGGCTGGGATCAGGTCGTCCGGAATGTTGACTCGCTCGCCGATCTCGATGCCCGAGCCGGTGATGGCGTCGTACTTGAGATTGCTCATCGAAACCAGCCGGTGAATCTTCCGGATGCCGAGCCAGTGGAAGACATCAGGCATCAGCTCCTGGAAGCGCATGTCCTGCACGCCGGCCACGCACTCCGTCCGCGCGAAGTACTGGTCTGCCGTGTCGCCGCCGACCTGGCGCTTGCGCGCGTTGTAGACCAAAAACTTGGTGACTTCACCGAGCGCCCGGCCTTCCTTGCGCGAGTAGGCGACCAGCCCGACGCCGCCACGTTGCGCGCCCTGAATGCATTCCTCAATGGCATGGGTCAAATACGGCCGACAAGTGCAAATGTCGGAGCCGAACACGTCGGAGCCGTTGCACTCGTCGTGGATGCGCGCGGTGAGTTCGACCTCCGGATTCGCCAGATCGCGCGGGTTGCCGAAGATGTAGAGCGTCTGTCCGCCGATGGGTGGCAAGAACACTTCAAGATCGGAGCGCGTGACCAGCTCGGGGTACATGCCGCCGGTCTCCTCGAACAGCGTGCGGCGCAGATCGGTTTCGCTGCAACCGAAGCGCTTGGCCACGTCTGGCAAAAACCAGACGGGCTCGATCGCCGCCTTGGTCACCATCGCGGCACCGCCGGCGGTCAGGAACTTGCCGTCGGCCTTGAGGCGTCCGCTTTGCAGCGCCTCGATTACCTCCGGCAGGATGACGTGGGCCTGCGTGATGGCGATAGTCGGGCGGATGTCGTAGCCGGCCGCGAGCTCGCCCGAAAACACATCGGCCACCAGCGCGCCCCAAGGGTCTAGCGAGACGATCTTGCCGGGCTCGCTCCACTGCGGATAGGGGCCGATGAGGTCGGTCGGCGCGGTGTTGGTCAGGTCGGCGCGATGCTCGCGCTTGAGTGCGCCGGCCGCGACGGCGAGCGCGCGGTACACGCTGTACGAACCACTGTGGGTGCCGATGACGTTGCGGTGCGCGCGCGAGGTCGTGGTGCCGACGACCGGACCGCGTTCGGCCGCGCTGGCCGCTGCCCAACGGATGGGCAGCGCGCCGAAGCCGCCGCTGTGCGAGGTGAGTCGGATGTGGCGTTGAGCTGGTGTTGCAGGGACGGCCGGCAGCGGTGAGGGCAAGGCGCCGCCAACGGGGATGTCGACGGAAACTGCAATGTCGGGCGACAGAGAGAACATCAGGGACGGAGGACCGGAAACAGCGGAAGCAGCGGGAGCAGCGGGAGCAAGAGAAGGAATCGAAACGGCATCAACAGACATTGCAGGCCCTCAAAAACATCAATGTAGCGACCCCCTTGTGAACTGGCAAGCCAGCGCACGGCACAATTCTTTGACCTCTTTTTTCGCCAGTGCCGTAACCGTTCCACCCCATGCCACGAATAACAAGGGACAGCGCGACGGGTGCGCGCGGCGCCAATGCCGGCGAAACGGTCGAAACCGTCCTTCGTGATTTGTTCCTTCGTGGACTTACCGGAGACGCCGCGGCGTACCACACGTTCCTGTCGAAACTCTGCGCGCACCTTCGCGCGTTTTTGGGCAAGCGCCTGTTCGGCTGGCCCGATGAGGTCGAAGACCTCGTACAGGAATGCCTGCTCGCAATGCACAACCAGCGTCACACGTACCAGCCCGACCAGCCCTTGACGGCATGGGTGCATGCCATCGCCCGCTACAAAATGATCGATCTGCTGCGCTCCAAATCGATCCGCGAGGCCTTGCACGATCCGATCGACGAAGACCTCGAAGTCTTCGCCGCGTCGGCTACCGATGCCAGCGACGCCCGGCGCGACTTGGGTGGATTGCTCGCCACATTGCCCGACCGCCAACGCCTGCCGATCGTCCACGTGAAGATCGAAGGGCTGTCGGTCGCCGAGACCTCGCGGCTCATCGGCATGTCGGAGTCGGCCGTCAAGGTCAACGTGCACCGCGGCCTGAAGGCGCTGGCTGCACGATTCAGGAGCGCGCCATGAAGACCGACGATCTCGTGACGATGCTCGCCAATGGCGTGGCGCCCGTGCCGCGGCATGCGGCGTCGCGGCGCATGACCTGGGCGGTGGCCGTCGGCTTGCCGCTGTCGCTGCTGATCCTGTTTGCCGAATACGGCCTCCGGCGCGATCTTGTCGAGGTCATGTTCTGGCCGATGTTCTGGTTCAAGCTGCTTTTCCCGGCCTGCATCGCTGTCGCCGGCTTCGTGATGCTGCAGAGGCTGGCGCGGCCCGGAGTTCCGGTGCGGAATGCCTGGTGGGCTGCGTTGCTCCCGGCGGTGGGTGTGTGGCTGCTGGCGATCGTCGCCTGGCTCGGCGCGCCCGCCGATGCACGCATGCCGATGCTGATGGGGCAGACCTGGAAGACCTGCGCATTGAGCATCTGCCTGATCGGCTTGCCGGTGTTCGTCGCGGCGATCGTCGCGCTGCGCAGCCTGGCGCCGACCCGCCCTGCGCTCGCGGGCGCCGCAGCCGGTGCACTGGCGGGTGGCATCGGCGGCAGCGTCTATGCGCTGCACTGCATGGAGCTGGCCGCGCCGTTCCTGGCGGTCTGGTACGTGGGCGGTATCGTCCTGGCGATTGCGATCGGGGCTGTCGTGGGGCCGCGCTTGCTGCGCTGGTGATGCTGCAGGAGTGGGTGGGGGCGGGAGGAGTACGGAAGATGAGTTGGTGAAAATGAGCCACAGACCGACAGGGAACAAGAGCTGATGCGAATTCTTCACACTTCCGACTGGCATTTGGGCCAGCATTTCATGGGCAAGAGCCGCCAGGCGGAGCATCAATGCCTGATCGACTGGCTGCTGCTTCAAGTCGATGCGCATGCGGTGGATGCGGTGCTTATCGCCGGCGACATCTTCGACACCGGATCTCCCCCAAGTTATGCGCGCGAGCTGTACAGCCAATTGGTGGTTCGACTGCACGGCGCGGGTGTTGCGCTGCTGCTGCTCGGGGGCAACCATGATTCGGTTGCGACACTGGGCGAAAGCCGCGGATTGCTCGCCTGCCTGAGCTCGACAGTGATCGCGACGGTGGACGACCCCGCAAGCCAAGTCGTCGTGCTGCCGTTGCGGGGCGGCAAGGGTGAGGCGGGCTGCATCGTCTGTGCGATTCCATTCATTCGCCCGCGTGACGTATTGCAGAGCCAGGCCGGGCAGAGTGCCGACGAAAAACAGCAGTCCATGCGAGCTGCCATTCAGGCCTATTACCAATCGGTCTACGAGGCGGGCCGCGCACGGCAAGCAGAACTGAAAAGCGAACTGGGCCGCGTCGTTCCGCTGATCGCCACCGGGCATCTCACTACCGTGGGCGCCACCAGCAATGAGTCGGTCCGCGAGATCTATGTGGGCTCGCTCGATGCCTATCCCACGTCGGCGTTTCCGCCGGTGGACTACATCGCGTTGGGGCACATTCACAAGCCGCAAAAGGTTGGTGGACTCGATCACATTCGCTATTGCGGCTCGCCCATCCCTCTGGGGTTCGACGAAGCGCGGCAGCAAAAAGAGATGTTGCTGGTGGACCTGGGCGCGGACGGACTGACGGCCATCACGCCGCTGATGGTGCCGCGGTTCCAGCCGTTGATCTCTGTCGGCGGCAACTTGATGGCGCTGGCCAGTGCCATCACCGCAGCCGCTCTTGAAGGGTCTGCTGCGCGACCGGTCTGGCTGGAAGTCACCGTCGCGGAGGACGACTATTTGTCCGACTTGCCTGCGCGCATCGAGGTCATGACGCAAGGCTTGCCCGTGGAGGTTTTGCGCGTGCGGCGCCAGCGTGGCAATGCGGCAGCCAGCATGGCTGGCGAGGTGAGTGAAACGCTGGATGAACTCAGCCCCCACGATGTATTTTCGCGCCGATTGGCGCAAGAAGAACTGACGCCTGAACTGCTGGTGGCCTTGAGCCAGCGTTACCGAGCCATCGTGACCGGTCTCACGGAGGGTGCAGCATGAAAATTCTGAGTCTGCGCCTGAAGAACCTCAACTCACTCAAAGGTGAGTGGACGATCGACTTCACCAAATCCCCCTTTACCGACAACAGCCTGTTTGCCATCACCGGCCCCACCGGCGCGGGCAAGTCGACCTTGCTCGACGCGATCTGCCTGGCGCTGTACCACGAGACGCCGCGCCTGAAGAGCATCTCGGCGTCGGCCAACGACATCATGACGCGGCACACCGCCGATTGCCTGGCCGAGGTGGAGTTCGAAGTGAAGGGCGCTGTGTACCGCGCGTTCTGGAGCCAGCGCCGCGCCCGCGACAAAGTCGACGGCGCGCTGCAGGCTCCCAAAGTGGAACTGGCCAGCGTCGACCGGACCAGCGGCGCAGGGACGATCTTGACGCGCCAAAGCGGCGACAAGCTCAAGCGCATGGCGGAGATCACCGGCCTCGACTTCCCCCGTTTCACCAAGTCCATGCTGCTGGCCCAAGGCGGCTTTGCTGCATTCTTGAACGCTAGCGCCAACGACCGAGCCGAGTTGCTGGAGGAGCTGACGGGCACTGAAATCTATGGCGAAATCTCCAAGAAAGTGTTCGACGAGGCGCGACAGGCCAAGCAGCAACTGGAGCAACTCAAGGCTCGCGCAGACGGCGTGGAACTGTTGACCGCAGACAAGCGCGAGGCCATGCAAGGCGACGTGAAGCGTTGGGGTGATGAACTGCTGGGCGTGCAAGCCAACCAGCAGGTCACCCAAGCACAACGCCAATGGCAGCTGAACCTGGCGCAAAGCGCGCAAGAGGTGCAAAGCATGGAGGCGCAAGGCATTGCAGCGGCAGCGGCGCTGGAAACCGCCGCACCCGAACTTCGCCGCCTTGCCGACAGCGAGCCTGCGCAAACGCTCAAGCCGCTGCACCACGCTTGGCAACAAGCGCAAGCCGCATGCGGCCATAGCGAAACCGTGCTGGCAACGCTCCGCGTCGATCGGCAACGCGAGACCACCGCTCACTACCAGCAACACCACCTTGCCCAAACGCTGTCCAGCCGAATTGCGCAGCATGCACAAGACCAACTCACGCTGAGAAAAGGTGAGCATCAGCAGCTCACCGACTTTTGCGTAACGTACCCACAGCGCGCCGCCTTGGGCGAACGCCTGGGCAGTTGGCGGCAACAGTTCGACCAACGCCATCGGCTGCAACACAACCTAGTCACCCAGCAACAGGCTTTGCAGGCGCTGAAAGAAGAGCAAGCGGCCCGCAGCCGCAAACTCACGGCACAGAGCGCCCTGGTGGATACAGCGGCCCTGGCAAAAACCGCATCGGCGTCCGCGCAGCAATCGGCGCAGGCCGCACAAGATCAGCGATTGGCCGGGCAGACGCCCGCCGGTTTGCGCGCGCTGTGGCAGGCCGAGCAGGGCCATCTGAACCGCTGGCAACAGCTGGAAGCTCTGGCCAAACAGCGTCGTGAACTCGCGACCCAGCAGGGCACGCTGGCCGCGGACGTGCAGCAAGGCAACGCCACGATAGGTACGCAAACTGCTGCGGTGTCAGCGCTGCGGGAAGAATACAAAGCGGTGAAAGAGCAGGTTGCAGACAAGCAAAAACTGCTCGACCAGGAGCGCCGCATTCAAAGCCTGGATGCGCACCGCCTGGCATTGCAGCCCGGGGAGGCTTGCCCCTTGTGCGGTGCCGTGGAACACCCCGCAATCGATGCTTACCAAGCGCTCGATGTTTCAGCCACCGCCGCCACCTTGAAGCTCAAACAAGATGCGCTCGAGAAACTGAAAACACAGGGGGAAATCGCCTCCGCCGCTTTGGCTGCGAGCAACGCTCGCCAAACAGAGCGGCTGAACAGTCAAGAGAAAGCCGCACAGCACATCAGCCAGTGGCAAACCGTTTGGACCGCGTCGATCAGCCAGGTGAAAACCACGCCCGCATTGACCGTTGACGATTGGCACAGCGCCGAGCACTTGGCTGCCGGGCGCCAGACTGTTGCACAGGCTCTCGTCCAACTCGCCGACGATCTGCAAGCCGCAGAGACGGGCGAACAGACGATTCAGCGCGCCCAGGCAGCCGCCAACCAAAGCGCCCAGGCGTTGCAGGCGGCACAGGGCCAGCTGGCCCTGATGCGACAGGCGGCCAAGGATTCGCAGGTGCGCCAGACGACGCTGGTGCAAACCGGTCAAACAAATCAGGAAGAGCTCGCGACCGTGGAGGCGAGCCTGCAAACCACACTGGCCGAAGCCGGCTACGCGCTGCCAGCCGATCCCAAGCCGTGGCTACAAGAGCGAGACGGTGAGTGGCAACACTGGCAGCAGACCCAGCGCCAACTTCAGGCGCTGGCCCAAGCCATCACCCGCCAGCAAGCCCAGTGCGACGCGACACAGACAGAAGCCAGCTCGTGGGCGCAACGATGGACCGACCTGCAGGCCCGCGCGGATCAACCCGCGATGGCCTCGCCCGCGCACAAGGAAGTGGCGGCCGATGAACTGCCGGCCGCGCTCGCCGCTTGCACTCACGACATCGCCATCCTGACCCAAACCATCGCCGCCCTGACGGGCCGACATGCGCAGGCAGAGGCAGCTCTCGCGCAACAACGCGCAGCCTTACTGGACGCGGAAGGCGCGTGGCACACCGCCCTGAACGCCAGCCCTTTTGCCGACGCGCCAGCGTTTGAGGTCGCACTTTTGCCCGAGCCCGAACGCCAGCGCTTGAGTGCGCTGAAAGATTCACTGAACGCCGCGCAACAGCGGGCCAACGCACTGTTGCAGGCCGCACGCGACAAACAAACGCAGTTGGAAGTACAAGCACTCACGCCACTCGCCGCCGAAGAAATCGTTGAGCAAATGGAGGCGCTAGAGGCGCAGCGCAGTGCCCTCAGCGAACAAATCGGTGCCCAGCGCGCCTTGCTTACGAGCGATGCGCAACACCGCCAAAACCAGCAAGCCCTGTTTGCGCAAATCAGCGAACAGACCGGAGAGGCCGATATCTGGCAACGGCTGGACGGCTTGATCGGCTCTGCCAGAGGCGACAAGTTCCGCAAGTTCGCCCAGGGGCTCACGCTCGACCATTTGCTGCACCTTGCTAACCGGCACTTGGCGCGCCTGCACGGCCGCTACCTGCTGCGTCGCAAGCCCACTGGCGAACTGGAACTGGACATCGTGGATGCATGGCAGGGCGATGCCACGCGCGACACGCGCACCCTGTCGGGCGGCGAAGGCTTCCTGGTCAGCCTTGCGCTGGCCCTGGCGCTGTCGGACCTGGTGAGCAACAAAACGTCCATCGATTCGCTCTTCCTCGACGAAGGCTTTGGCTCGCTCGACGGCGACACGCTGGAGATCGCGCTGACGGCGCTGGATTCACTGAACGCCAGCGGCAAGATGATCGGCATCATCAGCCACGTAGAGGCGCTGAAAGAGCGCATCCCCGCGCAGATCCGGGTGGAGAAGGGCGGGGGAATTGGGCATTCGCGGTTGGTGGTGTAGTGCAAAAACTGGCGTGCGGCGTTCGAAGAAGATAGATAAACGCACTACAAAGTGACTAAAAAAAACACCTAACTTATTGTTATTTATTGTGTTTCGGCAAAAAATGCCAAAACATTAAAATCTACCGAAATGCATGAACTCAGCCCCGCTATCACCCGCCAGTACATCGATGCTGTCGCCGTGTTCGAAGCCTTGGATGACGCCGTAGCGGAAGCTGCCCAGGTGCGCGGTGGGATGTATTGGCATGCGGGGACCGCGTCGTCGCCAGAGTCCAGATATCTGGTGCGCACCACGCCTGCCGGGGCAGAGAAAAGTCTGGGCCCGGACACGCCAGAGACGCAAGCCGTTTACAACAAATTCACCCGAAGAAAGCAGGCCAGCGTCGAACGGCTTTCCAGCCTGAAAGCTGCGCTGGACCAGCAGCAGCGCATGAACCGCGCCCTGCGCGTTGGCAGGGTGGACCCGCTGGTGGTGGCGCTTCTCAACCGGTTGGCCAGCACTCATCTGAGTGAGCACTTTCGCGTGGTCGGCACCCATGCCTTGTATGCGTACGAGGCCGCCGCCGGGGTCCGCCTGGATGCAGACGCACTGGCAACGCGCGACATCGATTTGCTGTGGGACACCCGCAAACGCATCATCTTTTCTACCCAGCTCGCACGCGTGGACAGTTCCATGTTGGGGGTGCTCAAAAAGGTGGACCCAACCTTTCGCATGCGCCAAAGCCAAAAGTACACCGCTGTCAACAAAGACGGCTTCGAGGTCGACATCATTCGCCGTGAGCAGACCGATGGCGACCCACACCCCATCAAGCTCAGCGACGAAGACGACGACTTCTGGGTGGCCCAGGCCCACCGCGCCAACGTACTGCTCGACTCGCCGGGCTTCTCTGCCGTGATCGTTGCCACCAACGGCACCATGGCGCGCATGAACACCGTGCACCCGGCCACGTTGATGGCGTTTAAACGCTGGATGGCCGGGCAAGCCGATCGCGACGCCCTTAAACGCCGTCGTGACGTGCTGCAGGCCGATGCGGTGCAGGTGCTGCTGGAGCAGTACTTGCCCCAGCTTCAAGAGGTCAGTACGCGCCCATGAAGTCACGCTTGCCAATGGGCAAACCGTTGTGGCGCAGGATGTCGTAGCTCGTTGTCACATGAAAGAAGAACTGCGGCAAACCGTAGTTCGCGAGGTAGGTCTGCCCACTGAGCTTCTTCTCTTTCGGCGTGCCGGGGCGCAAGACGATTTCGGCGCTTTCCTTGCCTTCAAACTGCGATGCGTTGACGCTGTCGAGAAACGCCAGGGTTTGGGTCAAAAGCACATCCAGATCGCCAAAGCTCTTCTCTTGGCCTGCAAAGGTGGGCACATCTACCCCGGCCAGACGCGCCGAAACACCACGTGAAAAATCGGCAGCAATCTGTACTTGCTTGAGCAGCGGAAACATGTCGGGCGCCAACCGCTGAGTATTCCGGTCGAACGTGACCGGTGATTCCGGCAACGTGACCGCCATTCCGGCGAACGTGACCGGCACGGCGGT